>JAESRY010000122.1 GCA_016764415.1 Cycloclasticus sp.
GGCAAAATGGTGTATTTATCCGGTGAGATAACATCGAGTAAATTAGGCTCGCCTGGGTTTTGCCCAATGTTTGTTCTGCGAATAGCAACGGTGACAATTTCAGCGCCGCTCATTTCAATGGCGGCTTGTGTTTCTGCCATGTCTTTATATTTACCTGTGCCGACTAATAGCCGAGAAGAAAATTTTTGACCTGCAATGATGAATTCGTCTGGCTGGCCGCCACCAATGGCTTGAACTACTTCCACAATATCGCCTTCTTTAAGTTGAATGTTACTGAATTGGTCGGCAGGCTTTATTTCTTCGTTTAACTCAATGGCAACGCGTTTACCAATCAGCCCCATGTGTTGTATGAGCTGTTTTAATGACGCATCGTTTGCGCAAGTAAAAGGCTCGCCATTGAGCTGAATGTTCATAAAGTTACGCTTAAAAATTAATCGTTTGCCGTGTCAATTTTTCTTTTGCGACGTGCACGAACAGCAGTAGCAAGCTCTTCTAATAATATAACGCTGCTATCCCAGTCGATACATGCATCGGTGATACTTTGACCGTAAACAAGTTCTTGCCCTTCCACTTGATTTTGGCGACCGGCGACAAGGTGGCTTTCAATCATCACGCCGCTAATGCGCATATCGCCACCAGCAATTTGACCAGCAACATCAGTGCCTACAATCATTTGACGCTCGTGTTGTTTGCTGCTGTTAGCGTGGCTAAAATCAATCATYAYWTGCAGGTTAACGCCTGCTTTGCCTAATTCGTTGGCCGCTGCATTAACACTTGCTGCATCGTAATTAGGCGTTTTGCCACCACGTAAAATTAAATGGCAATCTTCATTTCCAGCTGTTTTGAATATAGCTGAGCGACCTTTTTTAGTAACAGATAAAAAGTGATGGGAGCGAATAGCCGAGCCAATTGCATCAATGGCTACTTTAACAGTGCCGTCAGTGCCATTTTTAAAGCCAACAGGGCATGATAAGCCCGACGATAACTCACGGTGTGTTTGGCTTTCAGTCGTTCTCGCACCAATAGCACCCCAAGCGATAAGGTCTGAAATGTACTGTGGTGTGATTAAATCTAAATATTCAGTCGCAGCAGAAACGCCTTGAGAATTCAGTGTTAATAATAGTTCGCGCGCAGTATGTACGCCTTTATTGATGTCAAAGCTTTCGTCGAGATCGGGATCGTTAATAAGCCCTTTCCAGCCAACGGTTGTTCGTGGCTTTTCAAAATAAACACGCATAACGATGATAAGGTCATCAGATAAGCTGTCGATATACGGCTTTAAACGAGCGGCGTAACCTAAAGCTGCTGTTGTGTCATGAATAGAACATGGGCCAATCACAACAAGTAGCCTATCGTCTTCGCCATGCAAAACTTTATGAATAGCTTCGCGCGCTGAAGCGGTTGTTTGTGCGGCGGTGTCTGTAATGGGTAGGTTGTTGTGCAAGTCTTCAGGAGAAATAATTTCCTGCATGCCAAGGATTCGAGTGTCGTCTGTATTTATTGCATTCATAATTGTTAAGTTGTTGCTGATAGAAGTGAGTTCAGCTAAAAATTAAAAAGGTTGGAAATAATACATTTAATTGATTGATTTTACCCGTTATTTTGCCAAAATCAGCCTAAATAGAACAATTCATATAGGTTTTAAGAAGAAATGAGTGCTCGAGAGTAGATATTGAGGGTTTTTTATTAACAAGGTAGCGGATATAAAATTACGCTAAAATTATTGAATAGGTCAGCAGGCTAGTGTTATTCAACTTTTCTTAATAAAAGGCTGATACTATTTGTCTATTAATGCTTAAAGGAGAAAAGCGATGAAAACACTGTTTAAAATAATGGGCGGTTTAGTGTTACTAATTGTTGCGGTAGTTATTGCCGCACCGATGGTGATTGACCCGAACGATTATCGGGAACAAATTCAGACGGCCGTTAAAGAAAAAACTGGGCGTGATTTATCTATAAAAGGCGACCTTAGCCTGTCTGTATTTCCGTGGGTGGGTATTGGCATTAACAATGTTAGTTTAAGTAATGCAGATGGATTTAAGCCGGATAATTTTGCAGAAATTAAACAAGCCAACGTAAAAGTTAAGTTATTGCCGCTGTTTAGTCAGCAAATTGAAGTAAGCACGGTGGTTCTGAATGGTTTGCAGCTAAACCTTGCTAAAGACAAGTCCGGAAAAACCAATTGGGATGATATGGCTGAGCCCTCAAGAGGTAGCCAAGAAAAAACAACCGAGAAAGACAGCGATTCATCAGGCGCAGCGATAGGTGCAATAGCGATTGGCGGCCTACAAATTATCGATGCCAATATTACGTGGGACGATGCCAGCAAGGGCGAAAAATACAGCCTTATTGATTTAGACTTGAGCACTGATGCATTGTCGTTGGGCAACCCAATGGGTGTTAATTTAGCGTTCACCGTGGATAGCAAAAAACCAAAAGCGACCGTTAGGCTTAAGCTTAAAGGTGATTTGATTATCAACACGGCTCTTAATAAATTTGATTTTCAAGGCTTAACAATAGCGATTGATGCAGCGGGTGACCCTGTTCCAAATGGCGCGATGAAGATTGATATTGCCAGCCATATGATTGCCGATTTAGCAGGCTCGGGAAGCCTTACCTTAAACCCCGTCACCATTAAATTTGACGACTCAACATTATCTGGAAACGTATCCGTTAATAATTTTGGTAAGCCTGCAATAGGCTTTGATTTAGCGATAGATACAATTAATATTGACCGTTATTTGCCTAAAACAGCAGAGCAAGCATCAGGCGAAAAGGTGGAAGGTGTTGCTGTACCGCCTCCTGCGGCTGCGGCGATGATTCCTGTGCAAACCATACGAGACTTGAATATAGACGGTCAATTTAAAGTGGGTTCGTTGATTGTGAATGGGCTTACAGCCGAAGAAGCCAGCGTGAAAGTGGTGGCTAAGAACGGTGTATTAAGAACCGAGCAAGGCGTTAAAAAGTTTTATAATGGCTCTTATGCAGGTTCAACAACGGTGGATGCGCGGCAGAATACACCGCGTATTACCGTTAAAGAAGAAGCAACGGGCATTAATATTGAGCCGCTATTGATCGATTTGCTCGGCGAAGCCAGCATCTCAGGGGTTGCTAACATCAGTGCAAACTTAACAACGCGTGGCAATTCAGTGCCTGCGTTTAAGTCGGCGCTTAACGGTACGGCGCAATTTAGCTTTAAAGACGGTGCTGTTATAGGCGTAGATGTAGGCGCTCTAATGAAGCAAGCAGAKGCCGTTTTAAAGGGTGACTTCTCTGCACTTGCGCAGAAGGGAGAGGGCAAAACACCGTTCACAGACTTGAGCGGTAGTGCGAAAATCACCAATGGTTTAGTGAACAACCAAGATCTTATTGTGGCGACTCCCTTGGTTAATGTTAACGGTGCAGGCACAGCTAATTTGGTTAATGAGAAATTAAATTACCGTTTGGAAATTCAGCGCACTAAGGCGTTAAGTGATGCAGATAAGAAAGACCTAAAAAACATCACTTTGCCTGTGAATATTAAAGGTACATTTGCAGAGCCATCAATTCAATTAGATGTAAAAGCCATTGTGTTGGCAACGCAGCAAGAAAAGATWGAAGAGAAGACGCAGGAAATCAAAGAAAAGATTAACAAAAAAATTGATGAAAAGCTGAAAGGCAAAGTGGGTGATTTATTAAAAGGCCTGTTTTAGCCGATCAACAGACAAGTAACGATACMGGGCCTGAACATTTTCAGGCCCTTGTTTTATTGTGGTTTGAGCAATACGGTAGAAAGAATTTGCCATGGCAAAAACCAGCAAGCCCATACAATGTTTGGGTGTCCGAAATCATGTTGCAGCAAACTCAAGTGGCAACGGTCATTCCCTATTTCGAACGGTTTATAAAACAATTTTCTAATATACAAGCGTTAGCAAACGCACCGCTTGATGACGTGCTTCATTATTGGTCGGGCCTTGGCTATTACGCACGCGCTAGGAACCTTCATAAAACTGCAGTGTTTGTGGTTGAGAAGTATAAGGGTCGCTTTCCTAAAAGCGTTACTGAACTAACCGAGTTGCCGGGCATAGGGCGCTCAACTGCGGGGGCAATAGTCAGTTTATCAATGCAGCAACCAGCCCCTATTTTGGATGGCAACGTTAAACGTGTGTTAAGCCGTTTTTTTGCCGTAGAAGGTTGGACGGGCGGTGCGGCGACGTTGAAAAAATTGTGGGGCCTATCAGAGAGGTTTACACCCAATAGCAATGCGCACCATTATAACCAAGCGATGATGGATTTAGGCGCAACGGTCTGCACGCGTTCAAAACCGGCGTGTGGGAAATGCCCCTTAAATGAAGGTTGTGAAGCGTTAAAACAAGGCCGAGTGTTGGAGCTTCCAACACCAAAAAAGAAGATTAAATTACCTGCAAAGAAACGTTTTTGGTTGGTGATTAAAAATGATAATAAATTACTATTGGAACAACGGCCGCCAACGGGGTTATGGGGCGGTTTATGGGCTTTTCCTGAGTTCAATGAACACGCTGACTTAGTTGATGCTTGTGACAAGTTGGGTGTTGATTTGGCTACTGCAAAAACGTGGGATGAAAAACGCCATACGTTTTCACATTACCATTTAGATTACACAGTTATTATATGTTCAAAGCAGCTGCGGCCTCAGCAAATTCAAGAAACGGGTAAAACGCGCTGGTATCAAGCCGATGAGCGTGTGAAAATAGGCTTACCCAAGCCAGTTAGTGAGTTGCTAACTGCGCTGTCCAATGAACGCTAAAAAGAGTTAAAAATATGTATTGTCAAAAATTAAAACGAGAAGCCGAAGCATTAGAAAAAGCCCCTTACCCGGGTGAATTAGGCCAAAAACTACTGGAAAGTATTTCGAAGGAAGCATGGGGTCTGTGGTTAGCGCGCCAAACTATGCTAATCAACGAAAACCGTTTAACGCCATTTGAGCCAGAGGCGAGGGCTTTGTTAAAAGACGAAATGGAGAAGTTTTTGTTTACTGGCGATGCCGAATTGCCAGAAGGCTATACGCCGCCAGCAAAATAATCACATTTTAGTCATCTTTCTTGACTTAAACACAACGTCGCTGTTTAATACGCGACCACATCTTAGATGCCCGGATAGCTCAGTCGGTAGAGCAGAGGATTGAAAATCCTCGTGTCCATGGTTCGAATCCGTGTCCGGGCACCATTTGTATAAAGACTTGTAGCGTTTTTCGTTACAGGTCTTTTTTATTGGATCTGACTCAGGCGTGACTTTTGAAAGTGATCAGGCTTTTTTCTTTTAGGTAAGCAAGCGGCGTTTGGAACAGATTGCTTAGCACTTTAATAACGCGCAAGATTTACGGACGCCAAAGAAGAAACAACCTAATGAATGTTTTTTGATTTTTTTATACTCAAAGCATAGCCATTAATGTAATAGGCTTTATTTACCTGAGCTTTGCCCCGTCACAAATAAAGCAAATAGCGGCTCGTTAATATAAAAGTTATACTTCCCCATCTTTTGTTTGTTAACAAACCCATGCTCATCTAGAAGCGCTAAGTATTTGCTAGCTGTTATCCTAGACGTGCCTAAGTCACGTTGTAAATATTCAATTTTTGTATAAGGGTGGCTAAATAAGTTATTGAGTAGTTCCTGGCTGTATATTTTTGGCAATTCAGCGCGAATACGATGTTTATAATCCTGCATTAAATTCTTAATATTACCAATTAATTCTATAGTTTTTAGTGATGTTTGTTCAATCCCATCCAGTATATATATTATCCACTCTTCCCATGATCCGTTATCTCTCACATGCTGGAGCAAATGATAATAATCTTGTTTAGTTTTAATAATATAACCACTTAAGTACAGTATTGGAATGTCCAATAGCCCTTGTGCAACCAAATATAGGATATTTATGATTCGGCCTGTACGGCCATTACCATCATAAAAAGGGTGGATACTTTCGAATTGGTGGTGGATTACAGCCATTTTTACTAAAGGGTCTACATCAAGCATAGATTCATCATTAATAAATCGCTCAAGGTTTGTCATCAATTTTACTAGATCATCATAATTTTGAGGTGGTGTATAAATAATTTCACCAGTGTTTTTGTTTTTTAATGTTGTGCCGGATTGACTGCGGATTCCTCCGTCATTCTGCTCTAATTCTTGATAAAGTGAGATAATTAAATTAGTAGTGATAAGCCGGCTTTCTCGAACTTCAGCGAAGCCTTTACGTAAAGCTATTGCGTAATGGCTAACCTCTTTGACTGACACGCTTTGCGCCACATCTTTAAACAAAGAGCTTTTGTACAAAGCATCATGGGTGGTGATTATGTTTTCAATTTCTGAGCTATCTTTTGCTTCTTGCAGTGATAGTGTGTTGATTAAAATAGCTTCGTTTGGGATTGTCTCTACTTTGCCTTTTAGTTCTGCTAAGCGCCTATGCGCACGCGCTGCTTTACGCAATACGGCTTTAGTTTCAAGCTCTATAGTTGGTGGCAATAAAGGTAATTTCAACGTATTCATAAAATAATCCGTAGCTAATATGTAAACATAGTGCATATTTCTATATGCATAGTAAATGTCGTGCATAGATAATGCAAAKTTCTATACATGTTGGTCTCAACGCGTAAAGAAATTTGCATTATCTATACACGTTAGCGTTATCGTGTATAGATAAACGACATATTAGAAGTCGGGTTAAGGGCGAGCATTTCTAAAGCAAGCCTCGTTGTTTTATTAAAAGCCACCCAAAAGGTAATTTTTTTAACCAAAAA
>JAESRY010000123.1 GCA_016764415.1 Cycloclasticus sp.
ATAGGGTCCATCATTTCTTAGATTTGACCGATAAGTCTCAGGGTAAAGCGTGAGACCATTGCCTTTTCTTACCGTTCCTACTGCAATCCAGACATTGATTAAATTTGATGGGCAATCTACCCAAGCATCTCGATGAGCCCTATGAGGTGTTATTTTACCATCCCCTCTTCTATGTGAAAACTTCTGGTATTTTTTAAAAAACGGTGCGGCAATATCGTGAGGAATATGAAAACGAACATTGGCTTTACGCTCAAAGTAAAACTTGTCTGTCTTGCCAATGACATTTGCTACGAACTTTTTCAAGAACTCTAATGTTTCAGGTTCTATAAATTCATAAGCTCCGTCGGTCACTTTAGGAATGTCTTCAGGAGCAACAATTTGATGGATTTGATCAAATCCCAGTTCAACGACCTCGTCAGCTTTTGCTTTTCCTACTACCTCAGAAATACCTCGGTAACTAGCCGTGGTAAGAGTCTCAAGCAAATCAAGTTGCTGAAGACAGCCTCGAATCATAAAGTATTCGCCATTTAAAATCCTCTCAGGAAGTTGAGTAAAAGGGCGATCTTTGGCTTGTAGCTCTATGACTTCTGAGTTTAACACTTAACACCTCTAAAATTTATTCACATAACATTTTAATAACTTACAATAAATAAAGCTATTGAGCACTCTAGATATATGTTTAATTGATTTTTAAATTATATAATACAAAAACTATAAACCAACATTTGCTTAATAAGTAGGTTGGAACAAAAAACCTTGGACAAGCTATAATTAAAACTTAAACATCAAATATTTGATGACACTTTAATTTTCGGCTTACCAATAAATTTAACTTTTTAATTGATATTCATACACTAAACGTTATTGACAATTGCATAATAGAATCTTTGTAGTATTTTACCTAGATATATCTATGTCACAAATTGTAATAATAAAGAGGAGCTATAATGCCTAAGGAGAAACCTTCTGCCGCCGACTTATCAATGGTAGTCCCTTGTTACAATGAGGAAGAGATATTAAGTTATACACTTGAAAAACTGGTATCTGCATTTAATAACTCTGATTATCAACTTGAATTAATTGCTGTTGATAATGGTTCTAATGATTCAACCGGCGCAATTATTCAAAAACTTTCTGAAAAGCATCCTTCCATTATTCTTCATCRGGTAGATGTGAATAACGGTTATGGCAATGGTATTTTAGAAGGCATGAAAGTTGCTAGCGCTCCTTGGGTAGGGATGATTCCTGCTGACGGTCAAGTGGACGCAGAAGATGTTCTAAGACTATTTGAAGCGGTATTATCGAGTGATGGAAATGTCGTAGGAAAAGTCCGTCGTAGATTCCGTATGGATGGACTACCAAGAAAGATAATTTCATCCATATTTAATTTGTTTGTGAGATCACTCTGGCCTAGCCTTGAATCGATTGATATAAATGGTTCTCCTAAAATTTTACCTGCAAAATTACTTCAACTAATGGATCTTCAGTCAACTAATTGGTTACTTGATATGGAGCTGATGATTAAAGCGCACTATCTCAATGTACATATATTAGAACTCAATGTATTTGCCAGAATGCGAGGTAATGGATTAAGTCATGTAAGAGCAACTACTTGTATTGAATTCTTTAAACACATACTAATTTTTAGATTTTCACCTTCATTNAATTATTGGAAAAAGTTAACTTTTAAAGGCCATAAAACGACGTCTCTCTAATGTTAAAGAATAGTTTAAATAGCATAGTATTGTAAGTTTGCATTTATCAATTGAAAAAGCGTTTGGTGGTTTTTCCCACGATCAAAAAGGCGTTAGCGTCAATGATTGTTGGTTTGCACTATTATTAGCATTGATCTCGACAGTATTGTCATACAAGTTTGCAGTTGGCAATCAGCTGGAACAATTACCTATTATTGCTCGGCAACTTGACCCATCGTATCTTTCCAAAGACTTCTTTTTATCGACCACGGAAGAGTTTGGCCCTCGTACTTATTTCATCTTATTTCTTGGCTTCATTTGTAAGTTTTTCCCTATACCATGGGTTTATGCTGGGTTAACATTTATAACTGATTTAGCTTTAGTTGGAATAACCTTATGGGCGGCAAGAACTATTATAGGAACTAATAGATTAGGCGCATCATTTGCAGCGATAATGACATTGGGTCTGGCTAGTTTTCATCTTGGTGATGCCACCCAAATACGCTATGAAATTTTTCAGCCCGCTAGTTTGGCCATACCTGGAGCATTAGCAGCCATTGTTATGGGCATTAAAGGGCGACCTATTTCTGCCGCTATAATTGCATCTATTGCAAGTTTGCCCCACCCTTTATATGGTGCCGAATGTGGTGGAATATCATTGGGAATTGCTTTTTTAGCACTTCTGTTACCATCCTCTAATCAACATAATTTTTTTGGTTACTTAAAAAAATTAAATTGGATTAAGGCTTTTAAATATACTCTTCCAGGAGCTATTATTTTAGGTGCTTTCTTAGTCATATTCTGGTGGCTTCCTTATCAACAAGTAATTGCTGGCTCCCGTTTACCGATAGATGAGTTTTATAATATTCTTGTAAGGTTTCGTGCGCCTCACCATTATTTGCCTAGTCATTTTCGAGTTAACGWCTTTGTGTCTCTATTTTTTTTCTTAATTGCAACTGGTTTCGCATTTAATCATTGGTTTAAAACTGTACCTTATCAAACTTCAATCATCTTGTTGTTTCCAATATTAGTGGTATTAAGTTGTTGCTTGATTGCTTATTGTTTTTCTGAAGTTTGGCCAGTCAGAACAATTCTAACTCTTCAGCTTTTTCGTTTGCTATTTATAATAAAGTGGCTTGGCTTTTTATTGCTTGGTGCAGTGTTTTCTAGTTATTTACTTCAACCTCACAACATCGCAAAGCTTCCGTTATCACTAGTCAGTCTTTTTTCAACAGGAACAACTCAGCCTCTTTTGACTTCATTATCATTAGTTGTTATTCGCTTCAAACCATGGAATTTGGTGAAAATCAGCCCAAAATTATTATTATTTGTAATCATTATCTTCTCGATTTTCTTATGGTTTTTGTTTGGAACTGTTTCTGAGTTTATCTTTCTTGTTTTTGCATACATTCTTATGGCGGCATTTATGCAAAAAAAGGTGGTTATAGGCGCGCGAGTGTTGGCGGTTACTTCGATTGCGATTCTGATTTTAGTACTGATACAATTTCGTGGATCTGAAGAGTACCCAAATTTAGCACCCGTATTTGATTATAGTGACCAGCATAATACAAATACCACTATTGCTCGTGCATTAATAAAAGTGACACCTAAAGATGCCCTTTTAATTACTCCACCTGAGTTTGGAGTATTGCGGGTTATTGGTAGACGAGCTTTGGTTGTAGATTTTAAATCCATTCCTTTTCAGGATCAGGCTATGAAAAAATGGTATCAAAGGATTAGTGACATTTATGGAAATGTATCTGGCGGAGGATTCAAAGCAGTAAAGAAACTTGATGAAGCCTATAAGGCTATTTCTGACACAAAACTAATTAGTCTGGCACAGCGATATGGAGCAACCCATGCGGTTTTATATTCGGAAACAAATAGTTCTTTACCTAAGGTTTATGTCAATGAAATGTATCAAGTTGTGCAGTTACCCTAAAAATGATACTGACAAATGAAACTTGTAATCCAATACCATGCTAGTTTTCTCTATCACGTTATAAAATTCGTCAGCTAATTTGCTCGTTGCTTTTTATCCGTTAGATAGTAAACCTTAAAAGTTTCATTATCGAAAACCAAGGCCAGTTCGTTTGAGTGATGATTTAAAACCCAATCAATTGCTTTTTTATTGTGTGGCCTTTGCATGGTAGGGGCAGTAATTAGGTATTTGGCTTGAATAATCTGTAGATATTTCATGAACCAATCTGGGCTATCTATTTGGTCAGGGTATGTGGACGCGGGACGCCGTGTAAAAAAGGAGAGCACTCTTGGTTCCTTAGTGACGAAAGTATCCGTTGTTTGAGTATGATTAGACACAAAAGAAAAAAGCTGCTCAAGCTTAACACTTAATGTAGATGGCCCTATGAAGCCTGATTTCATGTCTGATAAACCTATTGCATTAATATAGATTATCAACAGTAAACCAGTTAATGAAATTTTTATTGGGTGGCGACAAAATGATGTAATCTTTAAGAAGCCTGTGAATAAATACATCACATAAAAAGGTAAAATAGGCAGCAAATACCTAAACCCATCAAAGCCAGCAAAAAGTAAAATTGTACAGAAATAACCAATGAAATATATTTCAGTAAATCTGATTTTTTGACGTAATGCAGTTATATAGCCTGTAAGTACACAAATATTGGCAAATAAATAAAAATAACCACTGAAAGGTAAGTATCTGATTTGCAGAAAACGATAGAGACTCCAAAAATATCTTTCTCCTTGTTTAAATATATTCTCAGGATTTATGTTTATGTGACTAAAGGTGGTAGGTGAGGCCGTCCCTGACTCTAGAAGTAAATCAAGCTGCTGTTTGAATTCAAGATGAACGGGGGTAGCTTCAAAAACTAGTTTTTGAGTCATAGCCAGCAATAAGAAGAGACCGATGGCTACTACCGAGCGCATAGTTACTCTTCGATAATGCCATAATTCATATGTTACGAGCGTTAGAGGTAGAACAAGGGCGATCTCCCGAATACCGTATGATAAATACATCGTGAAACCGAGCAATACGGCATAAATATATGTTTGTTTAGAGTCGCTTAGCTGCATTAATAGTAGAGCTAATAAAACAAAAAATAGAAAGGGGTACTCCGATAATATACGATCTTTAAAATCCCAAAACTCAGGATTTAGACCTAAATAAAGGACTAGTAAAGTACTTGCTACATTGGAAATATGCTGCTTAAAAATAATTTTTACGATAACCAATGAACTTATAAAAAAACCAATTAAGGTGATTTTCATCGCCATAAAATTAAGCCCAAATATGGCGTAAACGACTGATAAAATCAGTGGGAAAATCGGTGGGTATGCTTGGGGAGCAACATATGCCATGGCATTTGAAATATAAAGAGGATCTATATAGGGTTTTCCTTCAATTAAATTTATAGCATGTCTAATATACTGTAGGTCATCCCCTACCCAATAATGCCCAGTACGCAGGGTTAAAGCATAAAATATGGCAAGAATAGTCAGACTAATTCCAAACAACCATGTATCGTTTATGTCGGAGACAGTCTCACCAACTTTACTTAATAATGTTTTTTTAGGCTCTAAATTTGCGCTCACAAGTTTTTAATTACTATAAGAAAAGGTTATGCCCGACAATATCATGAAGATACTGCGGTTTAAAATACATTTATATAAGAAACTTCAAATTAATGATAACGAGGTTCAATTTAAGTCCTTTAGAAGGCGCTCAATTGTGGTTTAATTTAAAGTAAACTTAATCAAGGAGTTGTTTACGATGCGTAAAAAGGTAATGGTAACGGGTGGCGCTGGGTTTGTTGGCTCCCACCTATGTGAAAAATTATTAGACTTAGGGCATGATGTACTTTGTGTTGATAATTACTATACAGGTAGCAAAGAAAACATTAAGCCCTTAATGGATAATAGCTCTTTTGAGTTATTACGGCATGATGTGACCTTTCCGCTTTATATCGAAGCTGATGAAATTTATAACTTTGCTTGTCCTGCGTCCCCCATCTATTATCAAAAAGACCCAGTTCAAACAACTAAGACTTCGGTGCACGGCGCTATTAATATGCTAGGTTTAGCCAAACGTTTAAACGCAAAAATTTTACAAGCATCCACCTCAGAGGTTTATGGTGACCCAGAGGTGCACCCTCAAACTGAAGATTATTGGGGAAAGGTGAACCCGATTGGTATTAGAAGCTGTTATGACGAAGGTAAACGTTGCGCTGAAACGTTATTTTTTGATTATTATCGGCAACATCAACTAGATATAAAAGTGATTAGGATTTTTAATACTTACGGTCCTAAAATGCAACCTGACGATGGCAGGGTTGTGAGTAACTTTATTATTCAGGCGCTCAGCAATAAAGATATTACGATCYACGGCGACGGACTTCAAACACGTTCTTTTTGTTTCGTAAGCGACTTAGTGGACGGTATTATCCGAATGATGGATTCTCCAAAAGGGTTTACAGGCCCCGTTAATATTGGAAATCCTATTGAATTTACAATGCTGGAACTAGCAGAGACGGTTCTTAGCCTTACAGGCTCAAAATCAAAAATAGTTTTCAAGCCACTTCCCTCTGATGACCCTAGACAAAGAAAGCCGGATATAAGTTTGGCAAAACAAAAACTGGGCTGGCAACCGAGCGTTAACCTTGAAGACGGCTTAAAAGAAACGATTAGGTACTTCAAATCAACAATCTAAATTTTGGGTAAAGGTTTTTCTATTAATTATTGTGATTTGCAAAGATGGCGTATCATGTGGCTAAAGAGCAAAAATCTATTCATGCTTTCTGCCAAACTCCTAYCACCTGATAAAAGTTTTAATCCAAGGGTTCTATCTTCGTGCAATCAAAAACAATAACGCTTACTGGAAAAATAGTACTAAACTGTGCAGGAGATCCAATGACTAATCAAGACATAGAATTATGGCTCTATTTACCCGATATAAATTTTGAAATTTTAAACGTAAAAACAGATGCAAATGGTAATTTCAGTTGGACATTTGACAAACCCGAAGAGTTAATACAAATAGCAATAAG
>JAESRY010000186.1 GCA_016764415.1 Cycloclasticus sp.
TTCGGGCGTCATGATGCGTTCGGCCATATCCACCAACGTCACCTGACAGCCAAGGCGATTGAAACTTTGACCCAACTCACAACCAATGGGCCCACCACCAACCACCAACAATCGCTCTGGCTTTTCTCGTAACGACCAAATCGTATCCGATGTATAAAATTTAATCAGCTCAAGGCCATCTATTTTAGGTATACGAGGTTTCGCGCCCGTGGCAATAATAATGTTTTGGCTGCTGATGGTTTTACCGTCAAGCTCCACTTCCCAAGGCGACAAAACCCGCGCTTCGCCTTGCGCGCATTCAACACCTAAGTCGGTATAACGTTCTACCGAATCATGCGGTTCAATTTGTTGAATAACAGAAGAAACGCGCTCCATAATGTCCGCAAAATCAAATTCTGCTGACGCACTTTTAATACCATACTGCTTACTGCGTGATAACTCAGCTAGAAATCGTGATGATTTAATCAGCGACTTTGACGGTACGCAGCCCGTGTTTAAACAATCGCCACCCATCTTATCTTTTTCAATCAGCAGCACTTTCGCTTTAACCGCCGCGGCAATATAAGAACTCACCAAGCCCGCCGAGCCACCACCAATCACCACCAAGTTATAATCAAATGTATCGGGCTTTTTATACGCTTTCAACACACGATACCGCTGAATGATACCTGGAATTGCTTTTGCAATAAGAGGAAACACGCCTAACAGTGCAAACGAAATAGCAATGCCAGGGGATAAAATATCGCCCACTTTTTCGATACTGGCTAATTGCGTGCCGGCGTTCACAAACAAAATGGTCGCGGGGAACATCCCAAGTTGACTAACCCAGAAATAAGTACGTAATTTAATAGATGTTAAGCCCATCAATAAATTAATAAGCCAAAACGGAAACACCACGATTAAGCGCAACGTAAACAGGTAAAAAGCACCCTCTTTTTCAACGCCTGCATTAATATCGGCTAACTTCTCTGAAAATTTGCTCTGTACCGTGTCTTTCAATACATAGCGGGACATCAAAAACGCAAGGCTAGCGCCAATAGTGGACGCAAATGACACCAACACCACACCCCAAAAAAGGCCAAACACCGCGCCACCCGCCAAAGTTAGAATGCTAGCACCCGGTATAGAAAGTGCCGTAGAGGCTATGTAAATAAGGAAAAACCAACCCATTGTTTGTGCTTTGTTGGCTTCGTAATACGCTACAAAATTAGCGGTGTTATCTTTCAGTGTACTTAACTCAAGATATTGGTTCAAACCAAAGCCGTAAAACGCCAACACGAGCAAAACTAATAGGCCAATAAGCCATAATTTTTTAGATTTAAACACCGTTATACTCCCAGCTTCGCCAGCCACCAAAAGCAGGGTAATACAAGGCCAACATAATCTTACGGTCATCTATAGCCGTCATTAACTTCGCATATTTTTCTAATTGTGGTTTATATCGAGTCACTTCATCATCCAAAAATTGTTCCTTATTTTCATCGTCATGACGGCTGGTTTTATAATCAATTATCCAACGTATGCCATCATCAACAAACGTTCTGTCCAAACGGCAATGCACAACATCTCCATTAAGCACGCCCGACAAGGCTAATTCAAACTGGCTGTCTTCATGCTGGTTATTAAGAACCCACTGACCTCGATTATCTTGCAAACAATTTTGCATTATTTGTTTAACACGGGTTACCGCTTCATCCATTTTTTTTGGCAGCACGCCTGCTTCATCTAATTGATGCCGTATCATCGAGTCATCATCAATGATAGATACATTGTCCCAACCCCGTTCGCCCACTACTTGCATCAGCTGATGACAAACCGTACCGATGGATGCGGCTAAATCTGTGGCCCAATCAAACTCAACCAAATTGGTTTGCTGCTTAAATATTTGCGTGTCGCTTTGCTTGTAATCTAAATGCTTCCTATCAATTATAGAAACTTTATTAATATTTAATTTCTTTAAGTTACAATATCTTATTGATTCTTTATCATCTAAATTATCACTATTAAAATCAACAACCACATCCTCTTTTATCGTCGGCCAAAGCAAGCCTAACAACGTATTACTAGCAGGCACTTTCGGCTCTTCGGTCTTCTCATCAACCTTTAAACAAAAGCTTAAATGTAACTGCTTTTTAGCGCGAGTTGCTGCTACGTATAACAAACGCTGGCTTTCATGATGCGACTTTTCTTGCTCAATTTTATTCAGGTATTTGCCAATAGCATCGTCACCTTGTGAGCCAATTTCTTTAATCGGCGCGATGAGCAATTCACTCTCGCCAGATTCTTCAGATGGCCGTTCTAACCATGCCAATAAACGCTTGTCGTCATTGCGCGATTTTCTATCTAAGCCGGGCAAAATAACGTGATCAAACTCCAGCCCTTTCGCTTTGTGAATCGTCATAATCTGCAAGCTATCGGGCGCATTTACATCTGCCGCTGCGTATAACTGCTCCACGGTGTTTTCTAGAACCGCCATATCAACGGCCTGCCCTGCGCTTTCTAACTCACTCAAACAATCGAAAAACCGTTGTACGTCACACAAATCAGCGGAACTTGTCAAACACTCAGGGCCAAGCAACTCATTCCACACACCTTCAATACTTTCTGCCAAACTCATGCGGTCGCGTTGCTCAAACGCTGTTGTTAAGGCTTTAATAACATGCTGAAGGCTTAACTGCCCTTCATCACTTAAGGCATCTAATCGTGAACGTTCATTCAATAAACCCCAAACATTAGCATCTGGCCCACCTTCTAATAAGGCATGCATATCGTTAAGGCTTAAACCACACCATGGCGCACGCAAAACAGACAACCACGCCACGCGATCGGCAGGGTGCAAATAAGCGCGCGTTAACGCCATTAAATCAATCACCGTTTGGCGTTTACTTAGCGGGTCTATATCCGTCGCTTGATATGCCAAGCCCGCTTTATTCATCGCCGCTACTAAATCCAATAAGTGACTGCGCCCACGCACCAAAACACCAATACTCTCATGAGGCGAGGTTTGCTGAATGTGTTGAATCAACTCAAGCAACGCTTGCCCTTCAGTTGCGCGGTCAGGGTGCGGATAATAGCGTACTGCATCACCATTGTTTTCGTTTGTTTTAAACGCCAACGAATGTTTATAAGAAATTGCACCGCTGTATAAATTATCGTCCGTCGGCATCACGGCCGCGAACGCTTTATTCACCCAATCCACAATGCCTGCTTGCGACCTAAAGTTAACCGAAATATTCAGTGYGTTAATTGCCGTTACTTCRCCTAATCCTTGTTGCTGTGTTTTTAGAAACAAGCCAACTTCCGCTTGCCTAAATCTATAAATCGACTGCATCGGATCGCCCACCAAAAACAGTGTTCGCCCATCGTCTGGTTGCCAACCTGCCACCAAGTCTTTCAGCAACATAAACTGTGTTTCTGAGGTGTCTTGAAATTCATCCACCAACATATGCTGYAACTGATAATCYAGCCKYARMCCTATRTCYGTCATSCCTTCCGMRTCATGCARMGCATAACTGGCAGACARTGAAACCTCACAAAAATCAACTTGYCCGCGTTGTTGRAACACTAAACGTAAATGCCCAACCGCATTCGGTAGCAACACAAATAAAGCTTGAATAAATTGCCATTGCTGCTCGGTATATTCAGACGCTGGCAGGCAGTTAACCCAAGCCAACGCRTCTTTCAATACATCGTTATCGGCTAATTCMGCTAACAGCGCTTTGTATTGCTTTTTCTTRTCGCCAAATAACGCTTTTTSTWCTTTATTSTCGCTGCTGYTSGCAGCAGGAAAGCCCAAATTAGCACTGGCCTGTTTTCGCCATTCRCCYTTATCACTTTGCAGAAAACCYGCCACCATTTGCCACRTKCCTAATGARCTGGCATCCGYCTGRGTCAAATCAGCCTGCAKWCCGTMTTCRCTAATGGGGCTATTAACATCGGTCATATTTGACGATGCAAAGGCCAACAGTTCTTGCAAGGTGTCTCGGTGTTCATAGCCCAAGGCATCAACCACGTTAAACAAAACTTGCTCAATAGAGCGTTGCAACACGGCTTCAAGTGTTGAACGGTTAAATACCGCCGAGTTRCCACTAAYAATATGCCGYAACCACTGRTCACGCGATGCCAACATCGCCGACACCAAGTTTTCTGCACGCGGCAACTGGTTATCCACATGCGATAGCAATAAACGAATCGCCTCACCTACATCGCCCTTATCATCCAATTCTTGCAGACAGTTTCTAGCTGCCTCCGTATACATTGGCCGCGCATCTTGCAGTACCGCAGGTGGTGATCCAAAACGCGACGTAACAGGCAGCTGCTTGGTTAAATTCGCACACAATGAATCAATCGTTTGCACACGCAAGCGATTAGGGTTTTGTAACAAATGCCATTCACAATCCGCATCGTGCTGTAACACTTGCGCGGCAATTAGCCAGGTTTGCGCTGCAAATTCATCACTGGGTTTTGGTTTTTGCGCCAACTTTAACGACTCAATAATCCGCTGATGCATTTCKGCSGCSGCTTTGCGGGTAAAGGTAATTGCTAAAATTTCTTCTGGGTTTTTAACCCGTGTTARCAAGCGCAAAAAGCGTTGCGTTARCAARCTGGTTTTRCCTGAACCTGCGGGTGCTTGCACGATAAACGACTGGCTAATATCTAACGACGCTTGGCGYTGYGCTTGATCTTGYGGCTCAATCATTGCGCTGCCTCCACCGTTGTTTGTTCGTTAATGCGGCATAAACTGCTTAAATCACAGAAATCGCAGGCCTTTTTAGTSGGCATAACACGCGCATCACCGGCTACAAATTCATYCGCCAACGATGTTGCYATACGATGCCAACTCGCCATTTGCGCATCCCAACTCTGCTCCGTACCTTTAACTTTWTCCAACCCTTTCAGCGCRCTAAATTGCTCYGTGCAATCRCTCACGCCCACGTATTTAGCCTCACCTTTTTTTAATTGGGCAAACGCAAGGCTTTGCACACCTTCGCCACCAAATACGCCGTATAAGGGTAATTGAGGTTCTTCTGGGCGGTCACCAAACCATTTRCCAGCGGCAACACTGCCTGTTTTATAATCAATAATCGCGCTAGAACCATCCGCCAACGTATCTACGCGGTCAATACTGGTATTAATGTGTAGCGCACCGATCTCCAGTGTTTGTTTTAGCTCTGTGGCTGCCACGTTAAATGGCTCACGTTCACGGTCTATGTTTAGCCAGTCGCTAAGTAGCTGAACGATGCGTTTAATTTCCAAATCACCAAACGATGTCTTCAATATCTGTGTACGCCAGCTTTCTTTTTCTATCACTGCTGTCACAATCGTTTCAACTAATTCGTACTGCTCAGACAACGATAAACGTAACAACTGTTGATGTGACTTAATCTGTATCCAAAGGCCTTCCAAACTACGGTGCACCAAACTACCGCGTAAGCGCGCATCAATACCCGGTTCTGGCTGCTCTATCGCATTCGCCAATAAGCGCTTATGCGCAAAGGCTTTAAACGGACACGCCGCTTGGTCTTTAATAATACTGACGCCGCCACGGGTCACGCCATCCGGCACAAGTTTGGGGCCAACGTCATCGTGCATAGCCTGCAAACAATCGCTTTCAATACGTTGTTGCAAGCCATCGTCTGCCAATGTTTGAACCACATCTGCCACGTCAACAACGTCAAACTCATCCAACATAGGGCTGATAAGTAATGGCGTATTACCGTCGCTTTTAGGGTAACTAAACACCACCGTATTGGCGGACGACGCCCAATGTTCCGTTTGCCGTTTAGCTTGTTGATATTGCAGTTCAGCCGATGCTTGAATTAAGCCTTGTTTGCGCTGCTGTTCAATCGGTAAAAACGGATGAGGGCTAGGCGCAGGCGGCCAACATTTATCATGCAAACCTGCCACCCATAAGGCATCAAAACGGTGTCCTGCTGATTCCATTAAACCCATTATTTGAATTGCCGTGTCCGGCGTTTCTGCTTGAAAGACTCGCTCGTTGGACAATAGCTTTAACGCGGTAATAGCCGTATCAAACGTCATCACATCCTGTACATTATTCAAGCTCGAAAAACTGCGTAACACATCATCCCACGCCTGAAAAACTTGATACTCCTCAGAACTCAATTCGCGGTCACCTTGCCAATTCATCACACTTAATAATTGCCTGAATAATTCCGCCCAATCACTCGCGTGCGCCCTATTTGGCCGAGTGTCTAATAATTCCAACACCGCATTAACAGACACCGCCAATATTGGGCATAGCGGCTCTTGTTGTTCATTAGGCGCTAACCACGCCGCTAATTTTTTAAGTGATAGCGTTAAAACACCGCGTTCACGCAACATCACATCTAAACGAGCGCGCTCACCCCACTCCGCTTGACCAGCCGCAATAAACGGCGAACGAAACAACTCGCCTAATTCATTTAATGCTAACGGTTGACTAAAAAAGCGCAGCAATCGCAACGCCTGTTGCACGGGCGGATAACTGGATAACGGCAAGCCTAACGACACGTTATAGGGCTTGTTTAACGGCAGATTAACGCTGTAGGTAACGCTTGGATAAAACGTACGCATAAACGCCGCTTCAAGTGATTCACGTTGCGCTTGTAAATCCGGCACCACCACACCAATACGGGCATTTGGGTTACTCGCTAATT
>JAESRY010000037.1 GCA_016764415.1 Cycloclasticus sp.
GCATATTCATCCTTTAGGATCTCATTCATTCTTGATAAATAAATTATCTCTTTTAAATTGGGGAATGATAAATTATCATTACTTTTATTTAAATTTGATCCAATAAAAACACCACACTCTTTACATATTTCAGCAACAAGTCTCGTCCCACTTCCTCCGACGCCACCAATTGCAACCGTTTTCATTAAATTATACATATTTATATTTATGATAATTTAAAACTTTTGCTAGATCTTCACACAAACTCCATACATGTTCAAAATGTGCATTATTGACGTTGAAGTTATTAAATCGTGATTGATCAATTTTAATTGGACAATTATTAGCATTCTTTTTTGTTAAATCTAAATACTTATATAGTTGATCAAGACTACTTTTATAGTTTTGACAGATATCTTCATATCGTATATGCAAGTAATCCTTATCTGATATCTTATTTACATAATCTAGAACTTGCTTAACCTGATACACCCAACTAATCACATTATTTATTTCATCAGGAGTATTGGTGACATCATCAAAATTCATTTTTAAATTATTATATGCTTGCTTAAGTACTAATTGACCAATAGGGTTATCAAGCCTAGAAGTCATGTGAGTTCGACGAAAACTAATCGTAATCGGATGCCTTGTGATATGAATAAACCTTGCCTTGGGAAAGGCCATTTTTAACTCAGGGACACATAGCATTATTTCTGGCAATTTAAACCCCCATAAATTTATTTTATCCATCCCCTTTTTTGTTAATATTTTCAATGCATTTAGTCTCAATATTTCTATTTCAATATTGCCAAATGTCTTATTTTTAATAGCTTTTTCATTAATGACTAAATCATAAATTGAATCAATCCACTCTTCTGAATCATTAGATATATTCAAGGTATTTCCCAAAAACAAATCCACTTCCTGTAATAATTGAGATAACAACCTGGTTCCACTACCTCCTCTACCAATTAAGATAATTGGAGAATCAATTAAATTAGATAAAGTCTTTTCTATTTCTTGATTCTTGTGTTTAAATTCAAGTCCATCTGTTTCTTTAGCTAATATTTGGTTAATTTTATTTTGCTTTATGTTAAACGTATTAAATTCATCTTGACTTTTATTCTCTGCAAAAAAATATCTTACTTGGGGAATTAATTTACCATAAATGTATGGCACTTTATCACAAGGAACAAAGCATTTCCCTCTTATATTTTCATATTCTCTTTTAAATAATTCGCCATTTTTTCCCTGCCTAGTATTTGTTGCAACACCACCATGGACTTGATGGAAAGTAGCTTCATTAGCCAACCTAATTAAGGTTGTACTGGCTAGTTCGCCAACTCTCTTATATAAATCTAGGTTTGATAAACCCCCTCCTGGTGTTATGAACAACTCCTCATAGCCAGATAATTCACTCCAGAGCTCTTTGGACATAAAAATAGCGTTGCTTTCAGCAATTGATCCTAACAACCCATTCTTACTAGAAAGAGCCAGTGAACTGGCTAAGTACAAATCATAACCATTTTCCTCCCAGTCCAATTCTTCTAAAATCTTATCTTCAACTGTTTGATCATATCCTTTGAAAACAGTATTCATTTGTACATCCGGACCCAGATGATAAGCCAATGTTGAAATAACCACCCTTGGGGAATTTCCACTTAAAGTGATAACACTTTTAAGTAATCCAGGAGTTGCCATTCGAGCTCCATCGATAAATACACCTACCAAATCTGCAGAAGCGATACTTATCCCATGATTTATTGCCATTACTGGAGATGGATTTTGTGAATGAAATTGAATAAATTTCACTCTATTTTCATAACAACCCAAACTTGGTCTTTGCTTTGAACCATTATCAATAACCATAATTTCAATCTTATCTTCATCAATTCCTTCTTGATATGGCGGCAACAAAGAACATATAGTTCTCTTGATTTCACGTTGCATATCAAAACAAATAATAATGATAGATAATTCTTTATTATTAACTTTCAATGTACTGGCATTAGTCATTATAACCTCCCCTGTATTTTAGTTAAACAATTGCTTTTAATTAATTTATATCTAACATTATTAACCATAATATATTTTACGGGGTTCAAATATTGACATAATGAAATATTTCATCTTCAAATGTTTATCAACCTAAATCCAGATGATAGATAAATCAAAAAAGCTCAAGGCCTTTGCATATAATGCTTCCACAGCAAATCCAAAATTACTCAACGAGTGAAGCCAAGGCTAATAAATATATTACCATACAATTTATCAACAACGAATGAACTTTTAACATCAATAGGTGGATTAGCAGCAATAGCTCCTTAACCCAAAAGTTAAAATCAATAAATCTAATAGATTTTCATCTTGCTCTATCTAAAAATAATCGTGACTTCAATCCATCAACTTTGTTAATTCATTCATATTGGTGCAATATTCAGCTGGTATGCGTTTTTATGATCTCATAGAAGGAAATACCGCACCAAAATATAAAAACTTAGATTTTATAAAAACATGTGAGAGCACTTTCCCAAAGAGAATTAAAAACTCACGACAATATATGTTAATGGTGCAACAATTTAATCTTAATTTGTTGTTGCCAATTATCAAAACAATCAAGCACTACCAATGCAGCACTTAACAAAACCAATTTTACGACTATTATTTTATCCATATCAATAAACTTTACAAATAAAGTTTCACCTTCATAAATATATCTAGTAAAATCGACTACTTAAAAATACAATATATAACATCATGGGCAGAGCATACCAAAACCGCAAAGAATCAATGGCAAAAACATCAGATATGAATGCTAGAATTTATAGTAAGCATTCTCGCAGTATTTATGTCTGCGCAAAATCTGGTGGCACAGACCCTGATGGTAACTTAGCATTACGGAGTTTTATTGATAAAGCTAAACGTGACCAGGTACCCTCTCATGTTATTAGCAAAGCAATCGACAAAGCAAAAGGTGCTGGTGGAGAAGATTTTACTGTCGCCAGATATGAAGGCTATGGCCCGGGTAAGTGCATGGTTATAGTTGATTGTTTAACCGATAATCCCAATCGGACTTTTGGTGATGTMCGCTTGGCCTTTACCAAAACCAATTGTAAAATTGGCACACAAGGCAGTGTTGCACATATGTTCGATCACAGCACTATTTTAGTCTTTGCTGGAGATAATGAAGACAGCATATTAGAAATATTGATGGATGCTGATGTTGATGTTACTGATATCGAGTCTGAAGACGGCAAGATAACRGTATTTGCTCCACATACAGAATATTTCAAGGCTAARCAAGCTTTAGTTGAAATAGTCGGGATAACTGACTTTGAAGTAGATGAAATTCAATTTATTCCACATACTACAACACCAATAACCGAAAGTGATGACTTGGAAATGTTTGAAAAATTTAATGACATGCTAAATGACCTAGAAGATGTTCAAAACATTTTTCATAATGCTGAAATTTAATCACTAATATTGTAAAAAGCGGTGCTCACAAACGCTTGGTGAAATAGAAGTCAAAATTATCGATCATAAATTTTGACAAATCCTCCAATCAATTGTCTAATTGTAACGAAATATTAATATAGAATAAGCTAAAATAGTCAATCAAAGATCATGAGAAACGAAATGCCAAAAGTACTTATTTATGGAACCCTTTTATGCCCCTATTGTTTTGCAGCGAAACGTATGTTGAAAAAAAGCGGAATTTGTTTTGATGAAGTAATGCTTTCATTATAAGGAAAAAAGCCTTATAGAAAGCATAGATACAAGATAAATTTAAGTGGAATAAAAACGATGAGCACGAACTGGAGTCCTGATAGCTGGAGATCAATGCCAATACGTCAGGTGCCGACATATCCCGATGCTAATAAACTGGCAGAAGTTGAAGCAGAACTTAGTGAACTACCACCATTGGTTTTTGCCGGTGAAGCACGCCGCCTTAAAAGCCAGCTTGGCGATGTTGCTGCGGGTAAAGCATTTTTATTGCAAGGCGGGGACTGCGCCGAAAGTTTTGCTGARTTTCATGCTGATAAAATCCGTGATACATTTCGGGTKYTGCTACAGATGTCAGTRGCRCTTACATTTGCGGCTTCKTGCCCGATCGTTAAAGTGGGCCGTATGGCAGGTCAATATGCCAAACCAAGAAGTTCGGATARTGAAACAAAAGACGGTGTAATCTTACCGAGTTATCGYGGCGATATTATCAATGGCATAAATTTTGATGAAAAATCACGTATTCCTGATCCGGAAAGAATGATTAAGGCTTATAATCAATCTGCTTCGACGCTTAATTTATTGCGGGCCTTTGCACAGGGCGGATATGCCAATTTGCAGCAGGTTCATAAATGGAATCTTGAATTTGTCGGTACCGGTGAAGCCTTTGAAAAATATCARGATTTAGCAGATAGAATTGATGAAGCRCTGAGCTTTATGGAAGCTTGCGGTATTAACCCGAATAGTAAAGCCCTGCACAGCACAGATTTCTACGTCTCGCATGAGGCATTGCTGCTTAGATACGAAGAAGCCTTAACCAGGGTCGATAGTACAACAGGCGACTGGTATGATACATCAGGACATTTATTATGGATTGGTGACCGTACCCGTATTAAAGGCGAAGCCCACGTCGAATTTTTACGTGGGATTGGTAATCCGCTCGGCCTTAAAGTCGGGCCGACAACGAACCTTGATGAATTGATTGAAATTATTGATGTGCTTAACCCGAATGATGAAGCAGGGCGCATTACATTAATTTGTCGCATGGGTGCAGGCATTATCGAAGATAAACTACCGCCAGTTATTAAACGCATCGAGGAAGAAGGTCGAACCGTTGTTTGGTCATCTGATCCAATGCACGGTAACACGATCACAGCGGTAAATGGTTTTAAAACCCGCCCGTTTGAAGATGTGCTTGCTGAAATTCGCCGCTTTTTCCGTATTCACCGCAGCATGGGAACATATGCGGGTGGTGTTCATTTTGAAATGACCGGACAGGACGTAACAGAATGCACTGGTGGCGCCGAAGCAATCACGGAAGAAAAGCTGGCCGACCGTTACCGCACCCACTGTGACCCGCGCTTAAACGCCAGTCAAAGTCTTGAACTTGCTTTCCTAATTGCGGAAAGTCTTAAGGAAGAACGTGTTGAACGCGCAAAAGAATTAAAAGCTGCGGCAACAAGTTAAAGAAGTAGATATGTTAGATGACCAGTGCATTAAAGATCGCCATAGCGACCATAAACCCCACCGTTGGGGATATTGACGGCAATGCTGAGCGTATTTTAAAAATACGTGCTGAAACACCTGCTGCTGATCTTATTGTTTATAGTGAACTGGTCCTTATTGGATACCCACCAGAAGACCTTGTCTTAAAGCCAGCCTTTCAACGCGATGCGATGGATAAGGCAGTGGAGCTTGCCGCCCTAACAAGTGATGGTGGGCCGGCGATGCTTATTGGCTCGCTTTGGATTGAGGGCGGTAAACTATATAATAGCTCGTTACTTCTGGCTGGCGGGACAATTTCAGCCATTCGCCATAAACATGATTTGCCCAATTACGGGGTGTTTGACGAAAAACGTGTATTTGCCAGTGGCCCATGTCCGGAACCTATCGAATTTAAGGGCGTTAAACTTGGCGTACTGACCTGCGAAGATTTATGGTGGGAAGAAGTCACAGAATATCTGGCTGGAAAACATAGTGATATTCTGATTTCCCTGAACGGCTCACCATATGAAACCATTAAAGCCCRTGACCGTTTTAAAAATGGTAAGGACCGCRCRRCACAATCGGRTATTTCACTMATATAYACCAATCAGGTTGGCGGGCAGGACGAGCTGGTTTTTGACGGCGAAGCTTTTGTCATGGATAAAAATGGCGARGTCATAATYAGGCARCAAGCCTTTAAAGAATGCACMACCATGACCGAATGGAAATGTGTTGATGGMAAATGGCTTTGTGAKGCACAGGAACAACCRYCAAAAAATGACCGCCTGACCGATATTTATCAGGCGATGATGATCGGCGTGCGTGATTATGTAAATAAAAACCACTTTCCCGGTGTGATCATCGGTATGTCCGGCGGTATCGACAGCGCGCTTACGGCAATTGTCGCGGTTGATGCACTTGGTGCCGACCGGGTTCATCTGGTGATGATGCCAAGCAAATATACCTCGGAAGAAAGCCTCATAGATGCTGCGGATGCGGCAAAGATGATGGGCTGTCGCATTGATAGCATATCCATTAACGACGGTGTAAATGCGTTTTCAAAAATGTTGGAAGGTTCATTTGCCGGAACAACACCAGACTTAACCGAAGAAAACCTGCAATCGCGACTTCGGGCAGTGACCCTTATGGCGCTTAGCAATAAATTTGGTAAAATGGTACTGACCACGGGAAATAAGTCGGAAATGTCAGTGGGTTATGCAACCATCTACGGCGATATGTGCGGTGGATATAATGCGCTTAAGGACATTTATAAACTGGATGTTTTTAAATTAAGCCATTGGCGCAATGAAAACCACCCTAGCGGTGGCCTTGGCCCAAATGGTCAGATCATGCCAGTGAACATCATTGTCATACCGGCCTCATTGGCAGCATCGATCACTTCCTGGTCGCGCATGGAACCGCCCGGCTGTATCACGGCAGTTGCCCCAGCTTCGGCG
>JAESRY010000187.1 GCA_016764415.1 Cycloclasticus sp.
AATGGTCATATTGTTTTGAATTGCCATCGCCGCGGTTTGAATCATTTCACCGCCTTCAGCAGATAAAATTTGCACACCCAATAAACGTCCGCTACCAGACTCGGCGACCAGTTTTATAAAGCCATTGGTTTCAAAATTAGCCAGTGCGCGTGGCACATTTTCCAGCGGCAATGAGCGGCTATCGGTCTCTATGTTTTGCGCGTGAGCTTGTTCTTCCGTTAAACCGACGGTGGCGACTTGTGGGTCGGTAAAGATAACCGCTGGCATTACTCTAAGGTTTAACTCCGCCTGTCCGCCCAGCATATTAGTCGCAGCTCGTGTGCCTGCGGCAGCGGCAACATAAACGAATTGTGGCAAACTGCTGCAATCGCCGGCGGCATAAATGCCGTCCACTGAAGCTTCCATTTTGGTATTGACCTTAATGGCCCCGTTTTTTTCTACTTCGACGCCTATGGCTTTCAGGTTAAGTTGGCTGGTATTGGGTCTGCGGCCTGTGGCAACCAGTAATTTTTCACCCGTAAAATCACCGTGATTAGTTTCAACGGTAAATTCACCATCGAAACTGACGCTGTTCATTTGAGTTTGGCTGAATACGCGGATGCCTTCATCTTCAAATGCTTGTGTTAATTCATCGCCTAGTTGAGGGTCTTCTTTAAATAACAATTTGCTTCGTGCAAGAATCGTTACCTTTGTTCCAAGTCTGGAATAGGCTTGAGCCAGTTCGATAGCAACAACCGACGAGCCGATGACGAGTAATGTATTCGGTAATTCGTCGCTTTCTAAGGCTTCAGTTGATGTCCAATAGGGCGTATCAGCTAAGCCTGATATCGGTGGCGATGAAGAGGATGCGCCAGTTGCTATTAAGATTTTGTCCGCGACCAATGTTTGCGTGCTTTCGCCAGCGTTAATGGCCAAGGTGTGGCTATCAATAAATGATGCTGTGCCGGTGATCAGGCTGATATTGTCGTGGCTGTCTAAAATACTTTCGTACTTTGCTTCCCTTAGCTCTTCAACGCGAGCAGCTTGTTGTTGGTAAAGCTTTTTCCGATCAATAATGGGCTCTCTATTTTGTATGCCATCAAATGGGTTGGTTCGTTGGCCGTGGGCAAAATGCCCTGCGCGGATAAATATTTTTGATGGTACGCAGCCTATGTTGACGCAAGTACCGCCAATAATTGCTTGTTTTTCGATGAGCGTAACGCGTGCGCCACCTTCGCTGGCTTTTATAGCGGCTGCAAAAGCACCGGAACCTGTACCAATAATGGCAATGCGTAAGGGTTTATCTGTATCGCAACAGGTAGAATCAGACATGGCCGCTATCCTCAGGTGAACAAGGTTTCTTGGCAGGATTGATAACATCCCACAATGAAACGATAATCATCAGCGCGATGCCGCTATAGAACATAACGAGCTGCCATTCGTTTGGGAACCAAAAAAGGAATAAAATAGATAGGACAATAGATGGGCCAATGATACTCAACAAGCCGCGATACCAAATGCGGTGGTTGTACCAGGCGAATAAATTAGCAGCCAATGCGATAGCTGCAAAAATAGGCAACAAGGTATTTATAAACAAACCCTCGAATTGCGCTAATGCGCCCAGTCCAACGCTTGCGCCAAGAGCGCCTAGTACAGGAAAGCAAGATGCACAGCCTGCTGCGGCAACCACGGTTCCTATAGCGCCTGTTTTCTCAGCTAGGAAAGATAAGAATTTCATATGATGAGCCTTGTTTTAAAAGATGTGCTCAATATAACCTCCGTACTTAGGTACGGAGTCAAGGGCGGTCTTTATATTTTAAGCAAGGTCGTCGATTAATGTATCGATAAGAGGGCAGTGAGAGTGATCGGCGTTGACGGCGCATTGCTGTGTATAGTCTTCCAGTACAGCCGCCATTTTTGATAGATCTGTTATTTTATCGCGGATTAAATGTAGCTTATCTTGCCCCATTTGCGCGGCCGTTTCACATTGCCCATCCGTCATGTCTAATAACTGTCGAATTTCGTTTAGAGAAAATCCAAGCGACTGCGCACGCTTTATAAAGTGAATACGACTTAAGGTTTCTTTGGGATAAACCCTGTAACCCGTGAAGGGTTTATCGGGTTGATTAATTAAATCAATTCGCTGGTAGTAGCGGATTGTCTCAACATTAATATCAGCAGTTTTCGCTAAACGACCGATAGTAAGTGGCTTCATCGTCTAGTTAAATATCAAACGGTTCGTTAATGATTTTGGCAACGGGTAGATTTTTCAATCGTACGTATTGTGGCAAGCCGTTCACGTAGGGCGGGTAATCTTCACCCATAATCAACGGACGTAAATACTCTTCACATTCTGCGGTAATACCAAAGCCGTCTTCGGTAATGTAATGTGCCGGTAGCATTTGCTCTACATTGGCGACGTCTTTTAGTTCGCCAACACCAATTTCCCACTTATATGGATTATTACAGGTACGAACAATGGTTGGCATCACGGCTGTTTTACCTTCCAAGGCTAGTTCAACGGCCGCCTTACCCATTGCATACGCTTGGTCGACATCAGTTTTTGATGCGATATGACGCGCAGCGCGTTGCAAATAGTCAGCCACTGCCCAATGATATTTGTAACCAAATTTGGCTTTAATCATCTCAGCAACAACCGGCGCTACGCCACCCAGTTGTGCATGACCAAAGGCATCGCGTGTGCCAGCTTCCGCTAGAAATTTACCGTCTGGATTTTGAACGCCTTCAGAAACGACAATGCAACAAAAGCCAAATTGTTTGACAGTCTCATCAACTTTAGCCAGAAACTTCTCTTGGTCAAAAACAATTTCTGGAAACAGAATAATATGCGGTGATTCGCCTTCCTGTTCAGCCGCTAATCCACCAGCTGCAGCAATCCAGCCAGCGTGCCGCCCCATTACTTCAAGAACAAATACCTTGGTGGATGTACGTGCCATGGAAGCCACGTCAAAACCTGCTTCGCGGATTGAAACGGCCACGTATTTAGCCACGGAGCCAAACCCAGGGCAGTTGTCGGTTAGAGGTAAATCGTTATCGACTGTTTTAGGAATACCAATGCAGCGTAAATCATGCCCTAGAGATTCGCTAAGTTGAGAGAGCTTATGTGTGGTGTCTTGAGAGTCACCGCCACCGTTATAGAAAAAGTAACCAATGTTGTGAGCCTTAAAAACAGCAATTAAGCGTTCGTATTGAGCGCGGTTTTCTTCAAAGCTTTTTAGTTTGTAACGGCAAGAGCCAAAAGCACCCGAAGGCGTGTAACGAAGCGCAGCGATATCGTCAGCTGTTTCAAGACTGGTGTCGATTAAGTCTTCAGTTAGAGCACCAATAATACCATTACGTCCCGCATAAACCTTGCCGATTTTATCACCGTGTAGACGCGCCGTTTCAATAAGACCGCAAGCACTGGCATTGATAACAGCAGTAACACCGCCAGATTGAGCGTAAAAAGCATTTTTAATAGGCATAAAGTTTCGGATAAATAGTAAGTGAACGCATTATAAAGCCGAATTAGCCAAAAGTGCTTTTTTTTGGGTCAATGAGACTTATGCCCCCTGGGTATAAAGCTGAGTTGAACGAAAAGGATTTTTTTTTCGTTATACGAAACGCATGCCCTCTGGGTATAAAGCCGAATTAGCCAAAAGTGCTTTTCTTTTGGTTTCATGAAGCTAATGTGATTAGAGTGTATAGCTAATACGCCAGATGATTTTTGCTTATGATTTATGTGGAATACTCGCAAGGTGAAAAGTGCGCACCAGTACTCAAGAATAGTTTGGGATATCTACTATAGTTAGAGTCGTATGGTATGGTTACAAAGGGTTTGCTTCAGCATTTAAAGGTGTAGTGGCACATATTAATATTGTAAGTTTAGCAAGGTACAAAACATGTCTTTATTTAAGCAATTATTAATACTTATATCAGCTTTATTTTTGATAATTTTTAGCGTTAATTTCATTTCTAGTGTCGAAAATATTCGAAGCTACTTAGAGGAAGAGTCGCAAGTTCACGCTCAAGATACAGCTACTTCTCTAGGCTTGTCACTAAGCCCTCATTTGGTTGACGAGAAAGATCCAGTACTTGAAACGATGATGAACGCGATTTTTGATCGGGGATATTACAAAGAAATTAAGCTGGTGAACGTCGAAGGAGACACCTTAGTCAGTTTAACCAATGACAAAGCATATGGTTCAGTACCTGATTGGTTTATAAACAATATTCCGATGCACACCGCGATTGCCGAAAGTGAAATTAGTTCTGGGTGGAATATTAGTGGTGTACTTAGCGTTTCCATTAACCCAGGTTATGCATATTTCAAATTATACGAGCAAGTCACCACAAGTTTTTATTATTCGTTAGTGGCATTTGTAGTGTCGCTTATTTTATTGGCGTTGGTTTTACAAGTGACGTTATCTTCATTAAAAAGAATTGGCTTGATGGCAGAAACAATTGCTAAAGGTAATTTTGATGTGATTGAAAAACTACCGTGGACAACTGAAGTAAGACGTGTCGCAACATCGATGAATGTGATGTCCAGTAAATTAGAAATTGTCATCAATAATTTGAATAAAAAATTAGATAGTATTGGCAAAAGATTACATTTAGATGATTTGACCGACTTGAGTAAAAAGCCTGCTTTTGATATGGATATGAAAGAAGTGTTAGCAACGCATCAAGACGCATTTGTTTTTATGATTAAGATTGATGCTCTCACCAGCTTGGTTAAAGAGCTGGGTAGCGACACCATTGATAATTTCATTAAAGACTTCGCTAACATTTTAAAGAAAGCACTAGAAAAGCACAGTCTTGATGGGACTGCTTATCGTTTTTTCGGATCAGAATTTGCTTTATTGGTGCGTGACGCGAACAGCGAACAAATAGAAAAACTGGCTAAATTATTGAGCGTGGAATTCACGGAATTAGGTGAAAAGTACGATAAAAAAGATATTGCGCATATCGGTGTTGCCGTTTTCGACCCGTTTAGTTCGACAGAAAATCTTCTGTTAGCAGCAACTGAAGCCTATGAACAAGCACAACTTATTGGGGCCAATAGTTATTACTTGCGTCAGGGCGAAGATAGGGCAAAGGATATGGCTGAATGGAAGGAGGTTGTGTTTGATGTTATTGATAGGAATGACTACAAGGTCTCGTATGTGGGGCCGATTGCCAATCTGGAAACTGGAGAGGTGATGATGGAAGAAGCCTTTTCTGAAGCGCGAGATAAACAGGGTAATGTGCTGGCGATTGGCACATTCGTATCAATTTCAGAGAAGTTTGTAAAAATTATTGAGCTAGACGAAGGGATTACATCAAGAGTAGTGGCTCATATTAAAGAGAGTAATTTGAAACATGCTGTGGCGATTAATTTATCTGCGAGAACTATAAAAAATAGTGACTTTAGAGTTTGGTTGGCAGAGGTATTAAGTGAAAACCAAGCTATTGCAAAGCAACTTGTTTTTAGTTTGTCTGCTTATGCAGTTGCTAAAGAAGTAAATGTTTATAAAGAATTTATTAGTTTTGTACATCAACTAAACGCGAAAGTTGTAATCAAGCGTTTTGAAACGGAGTCGATGGCGCCAGATATTGTGAAAGAGCTAAGGCCAGATTTTGTTCGCTTGGCACGTGATATTGGCGATGATATAAATACGAACAGCACTAAACAGGAATTCGTGCGCACTATGGTAGAAATTGGTGCTTTGCTTGAAATTGATGTGCTGGCTGAGAATATTAAATCGGATGCTGACCTTGATTGTATGAAAGATCTAGGTGTGACTGGAGCCAGTCGATAAGTAGCAACTTTATCGTTTATCATGTTTTTTTTAATAAAAAGAGGGATCTCTAAAAGGCGTTTTGCATTTACCCTAAGAGTTACACTTTGCCTGACATGTTTGATGACAGTTCTGTTAGCTACCGCAGCATTAGATTTCAGTGCCGAGTTGCTATCAAACGTTAAGGCAAAATATGGCGAGCAAGCTTCCGAGCGTGTTTTGCGTTGGCAAGCACTCATACTATCATCACAAGACTTACCGGAAAAAGAAAAGCTTAAACAAGTGAATGATTTCTTTAATCAGCAAATTGAATTTGTTGATGATGAATATTTATGGGGTGTGCGTGATTATTGGGCAACACCTTTGGAAATGTTAGCGAAAGGCGCAGGTGATTGTGAAGATTACTCCATTGCTAAATACTTCACTCTACGTGAATTAGGTGTTCCGGATAAGAAGATGCGTATAACGTATGTTAAAGCGTTGGAGTTAAATCAAGCGCACATGGTACTGACGTATTTTGATACCCCACGTTCAGTCCCCGTTGTTTTGGACAATTTAATTCCGACTATTAAACTGGCGTCAAAACGACGTGATTTACTACCAGTCTATAGCTTTAATGGTTCGGGCCTGTGGCTTGCAAAGGCGCGTGGAACAGGAAAGAAAATTGGCGGTTCAAGCAAGTTGAATAAATGGGGTGGGCTGAAAGATAGAATGCTAACGAATGACTTTTAATCATTATAGGATATAAAATTCCACTAGCTTTTGTTTTAGGCAATAAAAAAGGCTATGTCCTAGAGAGCTGTTGCGGAACTCTTCCAAGTGCTTCAAGTAAACATAATTCAGGTGTAATCACTGATTGATAACGTTCCAGCAGTAATC
>JAESRY010000038.1 GCA_016764415.1 Cycloclasticus sp.
ATTAAATTGAAGTACCGGGGAAAGAATACTGCTTCGTGTTTATTACAGGCATAAAAAAGCAGCACCATTTTCATGGTGCTGCTTTTATGTACTACTTATCTACTAACTAGCTATTATTGGTAATCGCGTAGTTGATCCACATCAAACATTTCTTCAGAAACATCTTCATCACGATTTTCCCAGATTGGTGTCATTTCTAACGTTGTGTGGCGCTGTGTTGCTTCGTTAGTAATAATAACGTTTTTCCACATTGCATCGCCTGTAGATGGTCTCCAATCACGTGAGTCTTCCCATGTACGGTAAGGGTTGCCACGAGGATCCCATGTCATTTGATATTGTAGGTAATAGAATTCTTTATCAACGTATGTTTCACGTTTTGAATATTGATATTTACCCGTTTTATCCGTTACCTCTAGAACCCAAATTGGACGTAATTCAACTTCCATTGACTCCCAGCCACATTTATCAGCTGTAATTGGTGCAGTGTTATATGCATGGCCAACTTCYGGCTGCGCAAGTACAAAACCTTCTCTTGCAATTTTGTATTCAAAGTTAGTTATATTTGTTTTAGCCCATGATCCGCGCCAATCATCCCACGTAATTTCTAAACCAGATGCCATAGGATCTTGAGAATCAGATCCTGTTAACAATCTTGTACGGCGTAAGCTAGGAATAAATACTTTAAAATCATCTTCTTTTGCTGGATCCGCATAACGTTGACGAACGGCAGCTAGGCCTCGAATATCATTTGGCTCAAGGAAGAAAATCGCTCCGCCTTCAACAAAATCTTCTTTGCCTTCAATGTCACCCATTGGGCCTACATTTGAACGGTTATGGTAATGCCACCACCATAAATCGGCTTTATATCCCCGTTCATGTCCAGATGCTGAGCAGGCGTTAAATTCAAGGGGTCCAAACGATAAGGTATCGTTATTAACTGAGTGCGCAACAAAAGACCATTGTAATTCCAAACCATTTTTAGGATTTAGGAAAGGTATAGCTGTTGCTGCTGGCCCACTCATTAATGCGTTTGTACCGTCTTCATACTCTGGGAAACCCACTGAGTTTAGAACAATTTTGATATTCTTATCTTTAAGCTCTTGAGTGTTTTTTAGATAGCCATGATGCATGTAGTACGTGTTGGTTGGCACAATTTTAATTTGTCCAATAGTGCCCCATTCTCCGCCTAAATGATCATAAATTTCTTTAGGTAAGTAGTCTTTTAACCATGGATAGTTGGCCTTCGTTTCACCCGTAATCACCAATCCTGCCTTCATTTCTGCTGGCAAGTCGGCTTTGTCCATTAAGTCATACGCATCATAACCGCGTAATTCTTTCCATTCCTTTGCCATTTGAATGGCTTTAGGATCAGAAATTAGCTCCACCCACTTATCATACTTAGGGTCGTTTTGTTCTGCTGCAAACGTTTTCCATGCTTCCAGCGCTCTGTTGGTATCAGCCATTGCTGGTGCAGTAACTGATACGGCTGCAGCAAAGCCTATTGCGACTGCTATTTTATTTAGTTTCATATTACTTCTCCTGTATTTTCTCTTTTAGGCCAATCTTCGACCCGTTTACTGATTAAGGCGGAAGACTAACCAGCCCTCCGCCTTAATTATTCTAGAACTGGTATGTTAAAGATAATTCAACAAAATCTGAATTATTAAAAATACCGATTGGCGCACTCTCTTGCGTGCCATCAAAGTGCATCCACTCTAAACGTGGACGCCAGCTATCGCCAAAGTAGTTAAAGTCAATTCGTTGGCGATAAAAATTAGCTTGGTTGGTAAAGTCGGCAATATATAAGCCTTCAACAATTAAGCGTTGGCTATCTAATGGCATGCTCCACAAAAAAGTCATATAGTTTTGATGGTCAGCCACTTCAGAAAATGCATAGGGCGCTTGCACCATTAAACCTTTATCAGAGTCATGCGTATAAATATCGAATATTTGCATACTGGTAAAGATTGATTTTTCTTGTGAATCCCAGCCTGGCACCCAGAATGGAAAGTCAAAACCAACCATTGTTGAGGTAATATCTGATTTTGTAATAGCCCGTGTTGAAATTACTGCTAGCGCGCCAGAACCAAATTCATTAATTTTTGCTGATGCATCAAACAGGCCTGGTGGTAACGGGCCTAAGGTAGTTGGTTGTAACTCGCCTGGGTCAACGACTGAGCGGTTAAACGGGTGATCAAATTCATGACTTACTTCCAAACGTACTGAAGGCGATGAATTTTTGCGACCAAATTTCATAAAGTCCGATAAATCACGCGTAAAGGTAAAACCAACTAACATTTGTCGGTAGTTATAATCCAGTTCAACTTGTGCCGTTACTGAACAAGCCGACGTTCCTATACCAAAACCTGCTCCACCAAATGCAACTGGAACATCTGCACAAGCCCCTGCACCTATACCTAAACCGGATGTCGCTAGCGCCAAAGGACTTGGAATTGGAGCACCTGATGCCAGCCCTCTTAACCAATCTAGGTAGCCACCTGCACCGTGCACAATAGCTTCTGTATCAGAAGCTGAAAAATGAGCCGCCGGCACTCCACCGTTTGCGCCATTTAGGCCATCACCTATATAAAGATCTAAGCCTCTTAACTTAAGTACGGGCAAATCTTGCATGCCATAGAAAGCATTTAGTGTGGCAACACCGCCTAAGGTTTCAAACTTTAAGCGCATTGAATATTCAGCGTCGCTAAAACTTAAGTTGTGCGCTTCAGATTCAGGTGTTTCAAACGCAAACCCTACAAAACCACTGCCTGATACTGGATCTAGCGTATTAGGCCATGGTAAGGCAAATGCACCACCGCCTGATTCTTTCTCTGTAGGGGCTGGATTATTAATAAGAAATTTAGAATGATGCACTTCAGGCACAAAGTTAAATTCAAAAGTTGGGCGGTGCATGCCTAGTGCTTCAAATGGAGCCGCCATGCCCAGCTTTGTTAAGTTAAAGTCTGTTGATAGCATTAAGGCCGGAATCCGCAACTCATCTGAGTCCTTAAATGCAAACCGTTCGCGCAAATCTTGCGCATGCAACACATCGATTAAGCGTATGCCATCTGATTCACCCCAACCACGTTGGAATTTACCCACTTTTATTGTGTAACGGCCTTTTTTATCGCGATACTTGATTGATAATTCGCGAATAACATCTTCCCAATCATCTAATAAGGTTAGCTCATCGTTAAATGTACACAATTTACCAACCCCACAGCTATTTGTACCTAGTTCAAATGGTAGGTTATCAGTAAATGCTATACCACCTGTACCATTTGGCGTAGGCACTGGCGAGGTCAATCCACTGTTGGTTGATTGATATGATGTCGCGTGTGTTGAAAGGTCGCCTCGTAACCAAAAGTTACCAATAAAGGTCCATGTTCTACTTGGGCGATAGGTTGTTTTAGACTCTATTAACCAGTTTGATGGGCCTAATTTATTTCCATCTTGCTTTAAGTCATATAGCACTGATGCGCCAACTTTAATACGACCACTTTGGGTTAGCCCCTTAATGCCCGTGTCGATTGCAAAAGCAGGTGCTGCTATTGCCAATCCTAGTGTGACCGCTAGGCCGGTTTTTATTATTGTCTTGTACATTGTTTCCCCTTATTTTCTAGACAAATTACTTTTATTAAAATCTAACACTTGTTTTATACACTGCTTTTTTTTGTTACACAATCTTTTTTTATCTTTTTTACAACACTGTTGTTTTGCTGCAACGCAATATTATTTCTTAAACAGTGCTTTTGGATGAAACGCCGCTATCGCTGCTGGCACAAACAATAACGAACCCAACATGTTCATAAATAACACCATGGCTAACAATAAGCCCATTTCTGCTTGGAAGCGCAGTGGTGACGCTACCGCCCATGGAATAAGTGGCGCTATCATGGTTACTGCGGTAATAAAGATGGCGTTACCTGCTGTTAAGAAGGCACGGTGTATTGCTTCGTGCACATCTTTCACCTCTAGCTTTTGGTATTCTTCTTTAATTCTATCAATCATATAAATACCGTAATCCACTCCTAGGCCAACACCTAGCGCAGCTAACGGCAAGGTACTAACGTTTAAACCGACTTCTTTCCAAGCCATAAACGCATAGGTTAACGAATTGGCTGTTGCCAAGCTGAACAACAAGATAAGCCCAGTGGTAACAGAACGGTAATACAGCACAATACAGAAGAAAATAACGAAGGCGATAGCGACCATTGTTTTAACATTTGAGCGAACAATTTCTTCATTGAGCGCCTCGACAATACCTACTTGACCACCCATGTATAGGAATTTAGCGCTACTGACTATTTCTTTTTCGGTTGCGAAGAAAGCGTCTAGATTATCCCTAAGCTTCTGAATGGTCGGGCGACTGTGATCCTCTAGGAAAAATGAAATGTTTCCAATCTCCCATTCTTTATTGGTATATGCGGCAAAATCTCCCGGCTCACCACGTGAACGGAACATGTAGATATCAAAACCTACTTCTTCTTTTGTATCGGGTATTAACGCGTAGGAAGGGTCCCCTTCAAACAATACCGAGTTTACGAGCTTAATAATTGGCACAAGGCTAATGGCGGGGCGCACTTCTGACATGTGCTCAAACATGTAACGATCCAACGCTTCGGTTTGGTGATACACCGTTGGATCCAACATGGTGTCTTTCTCGCCTTCTACATACACTTGAACCATGTCTGTTCCCAAGAACGAGAACCGTGTATTAATAGACTCTACGTCTTGGTTAAAACGCGCCTCAGGCCATAAAATAGCAGACCCTTTAGTGTCACCTACTGTTAGGTTGCCAGCATACCAAACTCCTAGCCCCAGTAAAGCAGCCGTAATGCTAACCATAATGTACTTATGGTCTTCCATATTAATAACTGCTCCCCAAATCTTATTGAGAATAACTGAGCCGGTATTGTGTGATTTTGGTGGCTTAATTAGACACATCACCGCTGCGGCAAAAATTAACGCTGGCACCACCGATAGTAACCACAGCCCACAAATAACGGCCAATGATTCAATGCTTGGAATAGCCACCAAGGCCAGCACGCCAAAGCCGGCTGCATCGGTAATAATGGCCGCTGTGCTGGGCACTAATAGCTTGGCGAGGCCGTCTCGCGTACAAGCGCGGCAATCTTCGGGCGGCTCATCACACGCTTCAATATTATCGAGTATTCGCGTGGTGAACTGTACTCCGTGCGAGAGCACAATGGCAAAAATGAATGCCGGCAACAGAATAAGCAACGGGTCTAAGTTATAACTAACCGCACCCATCGCCCCAAGGCCCCAAATAGTGGCCACCGTTGCGGTGAACATAGGGATAAACACACCAACCCATGTACGGAAATAGGCGTATAAAATAACCGCGATGATTAATAGCGAGATGGCCAAAATATTAAACACAGAATCCAGCGACTGATAAATATATCCCAGCAGAATAGGACGGCCTACAAAATTAATTTCTAGGTCGTCGCCTTCATATTTCTCTCTTAAATCTAAGAAGAAATTTAGCACTTCGAGCTTGTCGGCTTCATCTCTAAAGTCAGCAATAACAATCGCTGATGTTTCATCGTTAGATACTTGCAAGCCTCTATATTGCTTGTTTACAAATTGGCGCAAGCGGGTCATTTCTTTTTCATTCGACGGCAAATCAGGCCACAACAGGGCATCCACTCCCACGCGGCCACCACCACCTGATATCGCTTTGGTTTTTCTTAACACTAGCGATTGGCTTAGATGACGGTAGGTTGTCTTGTTGTAATAAACCTCTTCCGCTATTTCTTTGTACTTAGTCAGGTATTCAAGATTATAAATATTGCCTTTTTTATTTTTCACCTCGATTAAGGTCGTATTGGCACCGCCAAACTGCTCACCAAACCGTAAAAACAACTCTACGTTGTTTGAGTCTGCTGGTAACATTTCTTCAAGCACCACATTCAAAGACAGGCCTTTGTAGGCATAGTAGCCCGGAATAATAGTGATTAGAGTTAAAGCAATCGCTACCAATACCGGCCTTCTACTGATAAAACTGGATAATTTATTGATCATTATTTTTCTCCCCAACGGCTAGAAACCAGCTTAACCGCGCCGGGTGCTGCTATATTTAATTTCATACCAAACGTCATATCGTTGGCACTGCCCTTGGCTATTAACCCACGAATGCCCGCAGCCCATATATCACCTGACGGTGTTACATCAACACCACCCATCCAAATATATGGCAACGGGAAACCTTCGGCTGGTTTGAGGCCTTCTACAGAAAATGCCGCTTCAACAGGCGTTTCTTCACTTACTATTTTCTCAACGACTTTCTTCGCAGCATCAACTAATCCGTCCACACCTTCAGCAACGGGCGTTTTAGATGTGTTTGCCGAAATTTTTAAAAGGCTGGATACACCCACCACATAAACACTGCCTTTACCGGACGCGGCAACCCCGTAGAAGTGCTCTTTCGTGCCGCTATCTACTCTTGAAACGTTAAAGTCAACGTCTGTTTCTGGAAGTGGCACATACTCTTTTACGGTATATTCTTTTTTGCGACGCTTCGCCTTCTTCAGGGCTTTTGCTTCCGCTTTTTCATGTTTTGCTATACGTATCGCTTTAACTGCTTCTCGTTGAGCTTCTGTGGATTGCAA
>JAESRY010000039.1 GCA_016764415.1 Cycloclasticus sp.
GATTTGTTCCTTAGGCAAACCTATTGCGACGGCTTTTTCTGCACTTTCAATCGCAGACGTAATGACCGCATCGTGCATAACGGCAACAGAATCTCTAGGTGTGGACGATTGAGAATTTTCATCCATTAATCGGGCTAATACAGACTGATCCAAACTACCCCAATTAACGCCAATTCGTACGGGCTTGTTGTATTTAATAGCAAATTCAATCATTTGTGCAAACTGCGGGTCCCGTTTGCTGCCTCTACCTACATTACCTGGGTTAATGCGGTATTTTGACAGTGCTTTTGCGCAAGCTGGGTGCTTAGCTAATAATTTGTGACCGTTAAAATGGAAGTCTCCCACCAGTGGAACATTGCAACCCATCAAGTCGAGTCTTGCGCGGATAGGTGCGACGGCCGCTGCCGCTTCATCGGTGTTCACAGTGATGCGCACAAGCTCGGAGCCTGCAGTTGCTAATTCCTGAATTTGTTTAACGGTACGTTCAATATCTGCAGTGTCGGTATTCGTCATAGACTGCACGACAATGGGGTGATCATGGCCGATTTTAATATGATCCACATGGACGGTTATAGCGTTTTTCATGATGTTCGCAGAGCGTAAATTGATAATAAGTGAATCATTATATCCGTTTACTAGACGGAGCTTTTCAAGAAACTACTGATCAGCTCAAATGCGCGATCAATTCTTTCAASCGGCGTATAAAAATGAGGCGAAAAGCGGATGCCGCCACCACGTTTTACACAAATAACATTGTGCTGTGTTAAGTGGTTGTATAGCTCGTCAGTCATGTCATTTTTAGGTTTGAAAACAACGATGTTGTTACCGTTAGTATTAGGCTGTGTGATGAGTTCTAAAGACGGATGGTCGTTTGCTTTTTTAATCACGTAGTCGCTACGTTCAATAACTAGGCGTGAAACCTCCGCCATACCCACTTCCAACAGCAAACTAATGCTGGCTGAAAAGGCATGAAYAYTYNGMAWMKYGKGGYYRYCACACTCAAATCGTCTTGCGGTCTTTGTTTCAGCCCACGTGGTGGCATCATAATTCCCCATATCCTCAACCATATGCCAGCCAAACTGGGTGAGTTTTAGTTTTTCAATGGATTCCTTACGGCAGTAGAAAACACCTAAGCCCTCAGGTCCAAGCATCCATTTATGTCCGTCCGCCATAACGAAATCAGCTTGATATTTTTGCACATCAAATTCAAATGCGCCAATGGATTGAATCGCATCAATACAATACWAAACGCCTTGTTGCTTGCAGGCTTTTCCCAGTCTTTCTAAGTCTATGCGTATTCCTGATGCGTATTGAGTTGAACTGATGGTGAGTAAACGCGTTGAAGCGTCTATTTGTTGAATCAGCGCATCGGTTGGGTCAGCAGTATTTTTCAGCTTGGTTTTTTTGACCTTAACACCTTGATTACTGAGTGACTCCCAAGGAATCATATTGGATGGAAATTCCTCATCACTGGTCACGATATTGTCGCCAGCTTGCCATTTAAGACCGTAGGCAACAAAGGAAAGTGCCTCGGATGTATTTTTTACTAGCGCAATTTCATCAACGGATTCTGCGTTAATGAGTTGTTTTAATTGTTGTTTTAAACGCGCTTCAGCTTTTAACCAATTAGCGTATTTTTTTGAACCAATGCTGACATTCTCACGACAAAAGGCATTAACGGCTTTTTCTGTGCGTACAGGCCATGGTGCAACGGCTGCATGGTTTAAGTAGATGATGTCGTCATCTAAATTAAATTCATTTTTTATATCCATGCCTGCTTATCACTCGTTAGTCAAAGCGGTATTCTATCCTTTCTTTAGAAATCCTTATAGACTTAGCTTAACGAGATAACAGGAATAAAAATTTGTTAGTAATAGGCCACCGTGGCGCGATGGGTACAGAGCCGGAAAATACGCTTTTATCAATCAGGCGAGCTATTGATATGGGCGTGGATTGTGTTGAGATTGATGTTTATTATGTCAACGGACAGTTGATTGTTATTCATGACGATTCGGTTGATAGAACAACGAATGGTAGAGGTAAGTTAGCAGCGCTTAGTTTTGAGCAATTACGATGCTTGGATGCGGGAAAGGGTGAAAAAATACCCACGCTTAATGAAGTGATTGATGTAACCAAAAACAAAGTCGATTTGAATATTGAATTAAAAGGATTAGGGGTATCCCAAACGGTTGTTGAACTCGTGCAAGCGTTAGATAAAACGGTCAGGAATCATATAACTATTTCATCGTTCAATATGCTTGAGTTACAAGATGCTTTTCAGCGCGATTCGACGATAAAAATTGGCGTATTGGCTAATGCTAAGGTGGGCGAAGCCTTTGAATGGGCAAAGAAATTGAACGCGTATTCAGTTAATTTTAAATACAGTTTAGTCACGAAAAACACTGTTTCAAAAGCGCATAAATTGGGATTTAAGCTTTATGTGTATACCGTAAATTCACCCAGTGGGTTACAACAAATGAAAGCATTGGGTGTGGATGGTGTTTTTACAAACTTCCCAGAACGAGCGTTAGCTATTGGCTTACGCTAAGCATTTTTAGCCTTGAGCGTGTATATAGCAAGGTGATTAACATGCTGATGAAAACAATAATGGCAACAGAGGAAAACAACCATTCAATGGGATATCCCATAACTATTATCAATACATAATTAACGGCCAGCGGTAAAAGCAATTGTCTGAATAACCCCATAATGACGGGAAAGTCAGGTTGTTTGATGGCCTGTAGTGTGGCGACACTAATAAACAGCGTCACATAACAGAAAAATGCTAATGCATCGATACGTAAATAAGTAACTCCGGTGTTGATAATGTCAGTTTGTGTGCTGAAAAACGCCATCATATGTGGTGATAGGAAAATCATTGTTGGGATGCAAATGATTGAAATACCGAAGCTCAAAATAAGCCCTTTACGATAGGTTTCAGCTATTCGCCGATGTTTCTTCGCGCCATAATTTTGACCAGCTATGGCCAGCACAGCAGAATTTAATCCTAGCGCGGGAAGTAGAAGTACTTGCTCAAGGCGTAAGCCAACAGAATAGCCTGCAACGGCATAATCGCCGAAGCGACTGACAAAACCAGTAATAATCAGGCTGCCAATAATCATAATAAAGAAGTTAAAGCTGGCGGGCAGTACTTGTCTTAATATTTTCAGCGATACCGCTTTATCAAAAGCCGGAAAGGGTTTGTAGCCTAGTTTTCGACTTAGTACGGTTAATAAATAAATAGCAGACGCGAATTTTATAATCAAGGTTGCCCAGGCAAGGCCGGCAACGCCCATATCGAGCCCGAAGGTTAGCAAGGGGTTTAGCACTAAGTTGGCAAAAAAACCGATAATCAAAGCGTTGCGGTTAGTGACAGTGTCGCCCATTGCCATTAGCGCGCCTGCAGCAACGCTACTGATAGAAAAAGCGATGTTTCCAACAAGCAGTATGTGAATGTATTCCCAAGCGAGTGATGACGTGCTGTCTTTTGAGCTTAACCAATCAATGGCTTCTTTAGCAAAGGACAAACCCAGGATGATGATAATGAAGGAGAAGATAACACCAACGCCCATAGAGTTTTTTATGGTGGGGCGTAAGGAGTTGGTTTTTTTAAGCCCTATCTCAGTCGATATCATGACCGAGGTTCCGTTTTGCAAACCGGCGAGTAGACCGATAAATAAATAGAAAACAAGACTGGAAATAGACAAACCAACCAGTGCGTCGTCCGATATTTTGCCAGCGAACCAGTTATCCGTCAGATTATAAAGGGTGTTAAAAAACATCCCCATTGAAGCGGGTATCGCCAGTTTAATTAAATGGCGGTAGATTGAGCCAGTGGTTAAATCTTGATGAGACATGGGGGCGTAACAGTGAACTTAAATAACGAAAAATTTGTAGTATTGTACGCTGTCTAGCTCATCTGTAGTGAGCTAGGCCAAGAGTGTCCTCTAACTATTAGGTTATGATTTCCATCATATAAACGGTTGAATATGAATATTTAAGCGGCATTACTATGGGTGGTTTTTAAAGTTACAAGGCGAATGAGAAGCCCGCAACGATTCGATTATCAACGTCTGTTTGAATACCTTTAGTATTTTCAATTATCGGAACGCCAACTGAAATAAAACCGCCAAAGTTACCAGCGGATACCTTTATGCCAGGTGATAAGTAAACGGTTGTGCCACCAGAGTTTTCTTCTTTACCACCAAAAATTTTGTTTTTACGTCGCGTTTCACCATTCGCTTCTAGTGAGATATCCCATTTAACTTCATTAGTTTTGTCAGTATGGTGATGTCCATGACTCGCATGATCATGGCTAGAAAGTCTATAGGTAACAGCCGCGTTGTATGACAAAGCATCGCCAACCTCAGTATGCTGGGAACCTTCAGAAGTTTTGTTATAGAGAATATTTGCATGGTATCCAACAGCGCCATTTGTGTGACTCACAGCAGTGCCGAGTAAGAAATCCCAAGAACCGGTTCCCGGTTGAAATTCTGCTTCAAAGCGTTCCCCATGGTCATCTTTATCCTGCGTTTCACCTGTTGGCGCTTTAACACCCAATAGGATAGATGCATCGAGGCCATTGACACTTAAGAAACGATAATTACCCATCACTAAAAGATCACCAAAACCAGATGAATCACCGTGTGTATGCGCTTCACCCTCTCCGCCGTCATGTTCAGCTTCTCGGATATTTTTACGTTCAATATATGGAAGACGTGCGCTGATTGTTAAATCCTCAGTCAGGCCGTACGCAACAGACAGTGATGTGTTTCTTATCTCATCAACACTGTGTACGCCTTCTATATCAGCTGCGCCGTATGCTTCAAGTTCTGACGTGGTGAAGCGATCGTTATTGATCACCTCGGTTCTTATACCAAAGGCCAAAACACCATCGGGGGCCGTTGTGGCAGAAATGGTGTTGATAGGTCCAGCAGACTCAAGGCCGAAAGCGACGGTGGGGTGGTCGGCTAATACTATTTGACTGCTTAGTAATAACGGGAGAGATAAGACAAGGATGCGTGACATGTGAAGTATTCGGCAACACGTTGAGCATTATTACAATGGCGTTCCATTCTGATTGGCAGGGTTTTAATACCACGTAAAATTAGCCAAGCATCATGCGGACTCATGGTTGCACCAATATCTACAATGCTTGACAAGCCTGACCAAAAATCTCTCTTAACAAATAAGAAGTCAGTTTTATTCTCAATATCTACCATGGTGTTATTAGTTTGGTTCAATATTTATTAAAAAAACATAAAATTGAAGTAAAGGATGTAATTCCAGATGAAAAAAAACCTTTCACAAAAAAATTTGACCCAATTAAAAAAACTTTTCTTCTATCGGATTATTTGACATTGGCAACAAAAAAACTTCATGCAGCTGCACAAATTGCGTACTATTGGTTGAAAATATCAATGTCATTTCTTGAGCATCTCTCAACTCAGTATAGCGTTTAGTCAGGAGTTTTTGCAGCGCACTGTCATTAGAGCGAAATGGCTCGTCAACTAACAACACTTCTGGCTCAAGTATAAGTGCTCGCGCAAGCAGTAAAAAAAAACGCTGATTTCTTGTAATCTCATTGGGCAAAACAGTTAAATCTGCCGTGCATCCTAGCCAGGTCACTAGCCGATCTGCTTTTTCCTGTACTTTTTCTGCGCTGGCAATGGAATGGTAATTAGCTGGCAACATGACATTGCCTATGCCGCTCAAAATAGAAAACAGTTGCACCGACTCACTAATAAAACCAACGCTCTGGCGCATAGACAGCCACCTCTTATCCGTCATCTCATCAATGTCTTTGCCCTGCAAAAATACTTTCCCCGAAGCAGGCTCTTCAATACCTGCCAGCATCCGCAGGTAATGAGATTTGCCACTGGAATTTGGGCCAATAATACAATTGATGCTGCCCTTAGTAAATTCATAGCTAAAAGCGCGATCAAATTCTGTTTGCGATGAAACGGGCTCAATGGACAAGTTTACAGCACTAAGCACAGCGGCGGTTTTTTCAATGGCCGCCATCACAAAATAGCCACCATCGTAATCATGCCATTAAGAATAAAAATCAAAACAATGCTATTCATAATAGAGCTCTGTGTTTGCTGCGGCACTTGTGTTGGAGAATCACCCACTTGCAACCCGTGATAACAAGAAACGGCCGCGATAATGAGGCCAAATAATATATTTTTTATAGCGAATAACACCAAAAAGACAGGATCGAACACCAGAACCATTTTCCCAAAATAAGAAAAATAGGTACTGGAAAAAACAAAGCCTGAAAACAAAATACCACCAAACAATGCAATCGTTGAAAAATACACAGCTAAAACTAATTGCGCGATAGCAGCACCAATCATGCGTGGTGCAATAAAGAAATCATTGATATTAATGCCAATGGCAATCAAACCTTCAATTTCTTTATGTAACTTCATGTTACCTAAATCAACCGCCATGGCAGAACCCGATCGCCCGAGCACAACAATCGCAGTAATCAATGGCCCTAGCTCAAAAACAACAAATCTAGCAACAAAGGATCATAACCACTGCTATCAACTCTGCCTGCATTCAATCCGACATTAGCC
>JAESRY010000040.1 GCA_016764415.1 Cycloclasticus sp.
AAAATAATGGAAAATACTAACGCTATTTTTCGTTTGCTTAGAAAATCAATTTTTATTGTATTTTGATTGCTCATAACTTAAATCTTCAATTTGTCTATTTGACTGCTACCGTACGTAGCATTAACGAGCGCTCTCGTTCCAACGATTGCAGTAAACATGGAGGTTAAAATACCGATGCTCAAGGTAATGGCAAACCCCTTAATTGGACCTGTACCAAAGCCAAACAAAATAACAGCTGCTATCAAGGTGGTGATGTTAGCATCGGCAATGGTTGAAAACGCTTTTTCGTAACCCGCATGAATACTGGCTTGCGGTGAATTTCCGTTCCTAAGTTCTTCTTTAATACGCTCAAAAATCAGTACATTGGCGTCAACGGCCATACCCACTGTTAGCACGATACCCGCAATACCCGGCAATGTTAATGTTGCCTGTAAAAGAGATAACACGGCAACAATGAATATTAAGTTGACGGATAACGCTACATCAGCAATTAACCCAAACGTTTTGTAGTACACCGCCATAAATATCAGCACCAGTACAAAACCAATCATCACTGAATTAAAGCCCATGTCGATATTATCTTGCCCTAAGCTTGGACCAACGGTACGTTCTTCTACAATGTCTATTGGCGCGGCTAATGCACCCGCACGTAGTAACAAGGCAAGGTCACGCGCTTCTGAACCATTATCCAAGCCCGTTGTTTGAAACCGATTACTGAAATGACCACGTATTGTCGCCACATTAATCACTTCTTCAACGATGGTTTTATACCGAACGGGCTTGCCATTCACCATTTTTGTTTCAGTTCTATTCTCAATAAACACAACCGCCATCGGCTTGCCGATATTTTCACGAGTGGTTTTGCCCATCTTCTTACCGCCCGGGCCGTCTAATGTAACTGAAACCATCGCTGATCCTGTGTCACCCTCAATACCCGACGACGCATCAATAATTTCATTACCCGTGACAATAATTTGTTTTTTCAACAGAATTTGACCACCTTCTCTGTTGTTATAAAGCTTAGAACCAAGTGGCACTCTACCTGAAATGGCACTGGAGACACTGTGCTTAGTGTCAACCATATGGTATTCCAAGGTTGCTGTAGCACCCAAAATTTCTTTAGCGCGCGCAGTATCTTGAACACCTGGTAGCTCAACAACAATACGGCTATCACCCTGTCGTTGAATAATCGGCTCAGCCACGCCCAGTTCATTAACCCTATTTTTAAGGGTAATGATGTTTTGTTGCACCGCGTATTTACGTATCTCCACTAACTCTTTAGCGCTCATCTTAGCTGTCAAAGTCGGTGTGGCTGATTCAACCGTCTCAGGTATTAAATCCCATGCAGGGAATTCGAGCTCTAGCTTACTAACGGCAGCATCATGAATAGCTTGGTTTCTAAACTTAATACCCACCCCTTTCTTATCAACAAGGACGCTCAAATAACGCAGTTTATTTTCTCTCAAAAACTGGCGCATCTCTGTTGCACCACGATCAATCGCTTGTTTTTCTGCAGCCTCCATATCCACTTCCAATAAGAAATGAACACCACCACGTAAATCCAAACCCAAATACATCGGTGTAGCATTTAACGAACGAAGCCATTGCGGGGTAGCTGGTGCAAGATTTAAAGCTACTACATAATTGTTACCTAGCATGGCTTTAATAACATCCGCCGCCGCAAGCTGATCATTAGTATCGGAAAAACGCAGTAAAAGCTGCGATTCAGAGACTTCTTCTTTTAGCGGGGTAATATTATTCCCACCCAAGTCTTTTTTAATATCAGCTAATAATGCACTGTTAACAACAGCGCCACGTAAAGGTGAAATTTGAACGGATGGGTCTTCGCCATAAAGGTTAGGCAAGGCGTAAATAGTAGCTATAACAAGCGTTATAGCTATCATCATGTTTTTCCACGCAGGGAAATGATTCATCATAACAACAGCTCGTTAAGGGTTAATTTATTTGGATTTTATAGCCGATTTGTAAGTGCCTTTAGGCATAACAGATGCGATTGATGTTTTTGTTATTTGTACTGACATATTCGCACCAATTTCTAGCGTAATAAAATGGTCGCCTACTTCAGTGATTTTTCCCAGAACACCACCACTGGTTATAATTTCGTCACCTTTGTTAGCCGCCGCAACCATCTTTTTATGATCTTTATTACGTTTTTGTTGAGGTCGAATCAATAAAAAGTAAAAAATGGCAATCAAAGCAATTGGGAAGATAATACCTTCAAACCCAGGTTCTCCTGCTTCTTGTGTTGCTGAAACTACTTCTTCCGCTGCTATTGCGCTCGATACAAAAAAATCTAACATATCCATCTCCAAACTATTGTCATTAAGTTAATCAATCATTATGCCACAGCGTTGGAGTTTTTTCCTTGCTGCTGATAAAAATCTTCTACGAAATCACCAAGTTTCCCCTCTTCAATCGCTTGGCGTAAACCGCGCATTAAATCTTGGTAATAATGTAGGTTATGAATAGTGTTTAACCGTGAACCTAAAATTTCCTTGCACTTATCTAAATGACGCAAGTAAGAGCGTGAATAATTTTGGCAGGTATAACAGTCACACTGCTCATCAAGTGGCTTAGTATCTAGGCGATACTTTTCATTTCTAATTTTAACCAAGCCTTTACGTGTGAATAAATAACCGTTTCGCGCGTTACGTGTTGGCATCACGCAGTCAAACATATCAATACCTTTAAGCACCGCCTCTACAATGTCTTCCGGTTTGCCCACACCCATTAAATAACGCGGCTTATCCGCTGGCATATTTGGAACAATATGTTCAAGAATGCGCTCCCTGTCATCTTTAGGCTCCCCTACCGACAAACCTCCAACCGCAAAACCATCAAAATCCATGCGCTTTAATTCATCCAGCGACTCATCACGCAAGTGCTCGTACATGCCACCTTGAATAATGCCGAAAAGGGCTGACGGATTATCAGCATGCGCGTCTTTACTTCGCTTAGCCCAACGCAATGACAATTGCATAGACGTGCAAGCTTCCTCTTCAGTAGCTGGAAACGGCGTGCATTCATCAAAAATCATCACAATGTCAGAACCCAATTGACGTTGAACCTGCATAGACTCTTCTGGCCCCATGAAAACCTTTCGCCCATCAACCGGCGACCTAAAGTGAACGCCTTCCTCAGTGATTTTTCGCATTTCATCCAGACTAAACACTTGAAACCCGCCAGAATCCGTAAGGATGGGTTTATCCCAATGCATGAAGTCATGCAAATCACCATGCGCTTCAATAACCTCGGTTCCTGGTCGTAACATCAAATGAAAGGTATTGCCCAAAATAATTTCCGCACCAGTTTCTAGAAGCTCTTCTGGCGCCATCGCTTTTACCGTGCCATAAGTTCCCACTGGCATGAAGGCTGGCGTTTCTATCGTGCCACGATCAAACGTTAAGCGCCCTCTTCTGGCTTTCGTGTCTGTTTTTAATAAATCAAACTCCATACTCTTAGCCCTCGATTGGTGTGTGCGTTAGAAACATGGCATCGCCGTAGCTAAAGAATCGATACTTATTCTCTATAGCATATTGGTAAGCCGATTTAATCCGCTGATACCCTGAAAACGCACTCACAAGCATCAGCAATGTGGACTCGGGTAAATGGAAATTTGTCACCATTGCATCCACCACATTAAATTGATAACCCGGTGTAATAAATAAGTCTGTATCACCCGTATACGGCTTTAATTCGCCATCTTTTGCAGCCGACTCTAACGAACGCATTGCCGTTGTTCCAACCGCTATCACGCGGCCACCTTCCGCTTTAGTTTGCTTAACTTGATTAACCACTGCCTCGTCAACCGATAACCACTCTTTGTGCATAATATGGTCTTCAAGGTTTTCAACACGTACGGGCTGAAATGTTCCACTGCCTACGTGCAACGTCACCTCACATGAATTAACACCCATGTCTGTTATTGTTTTTAACAATGCTTTATCGAAATGAAGGCCGGCGGTAGGCGCAGCCACAGCGCCTGGGTTACGGCTAAAAACCGTCTGGTAGCGTTCAATATCAAGCGATTCGTCTTCTCTATTTATATAGGGCGGTAAAGGCATATGCCCAATCGCCTCTAAAACCAAATGAATTGAGTCGGCAAAGATCAAGGTGAATAAATCATCGTCTCGCCCTTCCACCACACATTCGTAACCATTAGTTAACGTAATGTTAGCACCGGCCTTGGGGGATTTACTGCAACGAATATGTGCTAATGCAGTAAATTCGTCGATCAGCCGTTCAATTAATATTTCCAGTTTTCCACCGGTAGATTTATGTCCAAATAGACGCGCGGGAATAACACGGGTATTGTTGAAAACTAGCAAGTCGCCTTCCTTTAGCATCGAAGGTAAATCTGAAAAAATGCGGTCTGAGAAATCATCATTCACCACCAAAAGACGGCTATCCACTCGGTTATCTAAAGGATAATTAGCGATAAGCTCGTTAGGTAAATGGTAGTTGAAATCACTTTTTTTCATGGCGGATGATATTAACAGGAACACAGCCCATCAGCGAGTGCAAAAGAATCTAATAAATTAATAATTCAATAGAGTTTAAATATGAAACTGTCTATAATGCGCTTTCTTATTTGGCCGGGGTGGCGGAACTGGTAGACGCGCCGGATTCAAAATCCGGTTTCTTCGGAAGTGCCGGTTCGATTCCGGCCCTCGGTACCAATACAAGGTTTCAAGAAATCCCAGAAAGACCCTCAACCCCTTTAACACAGGGGTTTTTTATTGCCTGCTATTCTTGTACAATCCCAGTACATCCCAAGGAATACCCCCACTTTTGGGGGTACTTTTGGGGGTACTTTTGTAGAAGGAACCAAAATACCCCCACTTTTTTCACTAAAAAATAGGAAATACCCCCACATGGCTCTAGATGCATTGACAGTAAAGGGATACAAGCCTAAAGAAAAACGTTATAAGAAGTTCGACAGCGGCGGCTTGTACTTAGAAGTTACTCCCAAAGGGGGTAAATTGTGGCGCCTCAAGTATCGCTATGCTGGCAAAGAGAAGCTTCTTTCTTTAGGTATTTTCCCAACTATTTCATTAAAAGAAGCCCGGGTACTGAKGGAAGAAGCAAAAAAACACCTGGCTAATGAAGTTGACCCCGGCGCGCTAAAGCAAGAATTAAAGCAAACCAAACTAGCAGAAGTTAAAAACAGCTTTGAAGCCGTTACCCGCGAATGGATACATAAAAATAGAAACAAGTGGTCTAGCAGCAACACAATTCACGTTAAAAGCCGTTTTGAGCGTGATGTATACCCTCAAATTGGCAAGCTAGGCATTGCCACCGTTACCGCTTCACAGCTTTTAAGGCTTATACAACGTATCGAAAAACGGGGCGCTCTTTATACAGCGCATAAAGTCTTACAAAATTGCGGACAAGTGTTCAGGTTTGCCATTGCTACCGCTAGAACCAACACCGACCCGTCAACAGCATTAAAAGGTGCTTTGCCACCCGTTAAACCTGTACACCATGCAAGCATTACCGACCCGAAGAAAATAGGCGCATTACTTAGGGCTATTAATGGCTATGAAGGTACGTTTGTTACTCAATGCGCCTTAAGGCTTGCGCCGCTTGTATTCGTTAGGCCGACCGAACTTAGACATGCCGAATGGACAGATATAGACCTAGACAAAGCAGAATGGCGAATACCTGCCGATAAAATGAAGAAGGACGCGGTGCATATTATCCCGTTGTCTGAACAAGCCGTTTCAATACTTGAAGAAATCCACGCTTTAACCGGAACGGGGCAATATGTTTTCCCTGGCATTAGATCAGCCAGCCGCCCTATGTCAGAAAACACCATAAACGCATCATTAAGGCGCATGGGTTACCCCAAAGAAGAAATGACCGGGCACGGCTTTAGAAGTATGGCCTCTACCCTGCTTAATGAACAAGGCTGGAACTGGGACGCGATAGAGCGACAACTAGCCCATGCAGAAAGAAACAGCATTAGAGCCGCTTATAACTATGCCGAGCATATGCCAGAACGCATAAGGATGATGCAGCATTGGTCTGATTATTTAGAGGGGCTGGCTAAAGGTGCGGATATTGTTTCTATTAATAAGGCTCAAAAAACAACCCGCTAACACCATGAAAAAAACCGTCACATCCCGTAAAGTTGGAGCAAAAAAACAACACACCTCATTCATTAAAAAGGTATCAACAAAAGCAAACCAACACTTAGAGGCTTATGAGTATTCATTAGCACTATCTGAAATTGAAACTTTCTTTTGGGATTTTTGTGATAATTATATGGAACTAATGAAACACAGAGTTTATAACCCTGCTGATCATGGAGAAGGTTCAAAAGAGTCTGCTCAAAATGCTTTATATACAGTGATCTTTTCACTCATTAGATTACTTGCACCTTTTATTCCACATATCACCGAAGAAATCTACCATGCTTTTTTCAAAGATATCGAAAAAGTAGGCTCTGTACATTTATGCGATTACCCAAAAGGTAATGACAGCTTTATTTGTGAAGATGGAGAAAAAACATATTTTGATTCTAAAATATCGTTTAAT
>JAESRY010000124.1 GCA_016764415.1 Cycloclasticus sp.
ACATTAAATGACTGAAATAACCGGGTAATTAAGCCCGTATTTGCTGACGATATTAACTCACTGATGGGCGAATGAAAACGAAAGCAACTTTCTTGAGGTGTAGCATCAGGCCATTCTAATCTTGGGCTGACTAGGCCAATCATTTTACCTTTCTGTGCAGCCTCAAGTAATAAAGAAATCGCTCCCTTTCGTACCAAGGTGTCGCTATTTAACAATAAATAATAGTCAGCTTCAACATGACGAATACCAAGATTATTCCCCCCTGAAAAACCCGTATTTTCATCGGAGGCAATTAATTCAATCTGCTTTAGATTGTCATTTTGACTAATCCAGTTTGAAATCCTCCCACATGAATCATCATTAGAATAATTATCCACAACAACAACTTTAGCATCTAAAGCACTTAGTTCTGGAAGTAATGACACAAGGCAATCAACAACTAATTGAGGCGTTTTGTAGTTAATAATAACGACAGCGAGTCGATAACTCCTATTTATCACTACTTCAAATACAGCTTATTAATTTCATTCATTTTTAGTGTTGCCGATTTGTTCATAGAATCCAACTTAAACAAACGTGAGAGGCGGTGTTTTAGCACCAGCATCAAACCATGCCGCTTAATGCTGAATTTCAACTTAAACAACTTATTACTTATTTTCAACTTTGCTCTCTCAAGAAACCCAAGCGTAATCAGTGGGTACTCACTTAAGATATAACCAAGCGATCCCATTAAATCATGCGCTTTTAATTCAACATACTGAATCTCTCTTTTTGATAACGTTTTCTTCCACTGATAGACCAAAGAAGGGTCTGGTTTACTATAGGTTGAATTGTCAGCATAATTAAGCATCGAACCGGAGTATGGCACCCCAATAAATTCGCATATTCGCTGCAAAATTATTTCTGGCGATAAAATCAACTCTTCAAACCTCAGCTCCAGAAATTGCTCAGGCGCAATTTTCTTCTGAAGACGCTTCCAAGATTTTTCTGTTTCAATCCAATGATCAACACCATAATAAACATTGCCAGCCCAGCCCATGCCAATGCTCGATCTGGCTACATCTCTAGGATCGCGTATTAGATGTATCAATTTAGCCTTCGGAAACAAATAGGGAATCAAATCAAAGTGCCTATGAATATTCAATGCCAACACACAACTTACTTGTGTCAGTTGAGCTATAAACGAATCGATAAGTTCAGGATAATCTAATGAGGAATCTATACTTAAACACTTAGATTGAAAAATACGGTGCAAAGACAACCATTCTTGATATTTTTTAACGTCTGGAAAAACACCACCATCTGATATTTGATCAAATAGGAAATCAAACTCACCTGGGTTCTTTATTTCATGGTGATTGTCTAGGATCACATGCGTAAGCGTTGAGCCTGACCGTAATGCTCCACAAATAAATATTAGATTGTCATGTCTCATAACGCTCTACTCCGATTGGCCATGTAATTACATCGTTTATTAACCACCTAATAACACCTGTTTAAATTTCTCATCTTCACTAAAATAATTAAGTTCTTTAAAGGTCTTCATAAAAACACCCTACTGTAAAGCAAGTTGGGTATAAGGCTGAGTTGTTACGCTTTTCATGGCACCAATAAAAATTAGATTTTGCCATATTCATCAGCGTGTATAAAGAGCTTTAATGGCGTTAAAAAATTAACACCAAATACTCTCCGCTTTATACGCTGAAATAATTCATTTAAAAATAATCACAACAGGCCTCGCCATGTCAGAAGCCACTGGTGTACTAACCCCCATCACTCCAACAATGCATTTTCAAATTTTCGGGAAGCTATTTCCCAAGTGTAGGTCTCTGCTACTTGGCGAGCTCCATCAGATAATGTCTTCCATGAATTATTATCAAGATTTACTATCGCTAAAATTTCCTTCGACATTTCATCAATGCTATGCGAAGTTAATAATACTCCCGATTTAGAGGTCACTAAATCAGGAGCTGCCCCTGCATTAGTTGAAATAACAGGCGTTCTACATGCCATCGCCTCCAATATTGGCAACCCAAAACCTTCGCGCTCACTTCCAAATAGCCATGCATCACAAGCTGCATAGACTTTCACAATGTCTTTATCAGGTAATTTCTGATAATAAGTCACATCTTTAAAGTTTTGTAATTTAGGAGGTAGGTCTTTGCTACCAAACATAATCAAACGTAATTCAGGCAAAGTCTCTTTAACTTTTAAAAAAGAACTAAACATAAGGTCAATGCCTTTTTGCGGGACATCTGTATATAAAAAACCGACAGTAGGGGATTTTTGTTTATCTCTTTTTTTTGTGTTAAACACTGATAATTCAATGCCATTTACTACTAACGTAAGAAGCTCATCATTTTGTTTATGGCTTTCAACCAAATTCATCAGCCATTGAGAAATCGTTATAATATGGAATGGAAGCATCCAAGTTTCTTGTATTTTATCTATAGGCTGGCCCGGAACATCGCCATAATCTTGCATGAAATAAAATTTCCTACCTTTGATCTCTGAAAACTTATTAACCCAATGAGCGGTTTCCCACCATGTTGCGATAACAACATCCCCATTAGGGACATCATCTTCTTCAACAGGTCTAAATTTATCTAATATTATTAATTTTATATCCAACGAATCAAAGTATATCGTTGAAAAGTGCCGGCCTTCATCCCAAGGAGTCCTTTTAATAAAACTTTTTATTTTATTTTTTACATTTGGGGTCCGCTTACCAGGCGAAACAACCGTCACATCATGACCAAATCGGCTAAGGTAATCTGCATAGGTGGCAATAACTCGCAACCCACCTTTAAAATTCAAAGTTGGGGCTATAAATGTTATTTTCATATTCTTATTACCTAATGCTATAATAATAAATTTTGTATCAATTATTTTATTCTCATGCCCAGATGACAGAAAATTCAGTCGTTTAAAAATGACTCTACCACACGAATGCTAGTGGTAAAACCTAGAATTATAACTGTTTGAACGTCCCATTCTCGAAATGACGAACTGCAATATCAAGAATTACGGATATATTCTAGGAGACAAGCGTACTTACACACTAAGCTGAACATCATCTTCAACCACAGGACGAAGTGTAACTAACTCTTTCTCTGCATAAGCTTCTTCGTCAAAAAACGAACTATTAAACTTCGGCCCAAATCTCTAACCTTTACAATAAACCCTTTTTTTCGACCAACATTTCATCATAGATAGAAATAATTCGAAGATCGCCTGTTAAACTAAGTTCAGGCACTACAAAAATTGTTGTCAACTTATCGTTTAACCAAAATCATAATGATATTTTTCCATCCACGCCACGCTAGAGGCTTTTTCACACAAGCCCTAATAGATATGGCGAGCGCTTGTCCTTTTTTCTTCTCTCTATGCAATCGCCACGATTCAGCAATCATATAACCGACAATCTGATCTGTGCTATCTGAAGGTTTACCCGCTATCGTTGGCACTTGTGGTGGCATTCCTTTTTCAAGCGCATCAGCACCACGTTCAAGTCTTTGCTTTAAAAAACATCTTGCTATATTTTCATAAAATATTCTTTTATTCGAGCTTTGTACATGCGTAATAGAATCGTTATGGATTCTATAAAAATACATATTCTGCGGAATATACGCAACTCTGCCACATTCTGCTAAGCGTAATTGCATATCAATGTCCTCAGCTGTTACAAAATATTCGCGAAAACCTTGAAGCTGATTCACGATAGATAAACTCATCAAAAAAGCACCCAAGTGAGTTCGTGTTTTTCCGCTCAATAATTCTGACGTAATCTCACACGTTTCATTACCTGTGTTAAATTCAGCAATAACATGGCTTTTCTCATCCATGCTACTAAATTTTCCAGCGACAGCAATATATTCAGGATGCGCTTCTAGCCAATCAACTTGTACTTGCAAACGATCTAGCGGATATAAATCATCTGCATCACAGCGGCATACATAGCGGCCTTGCGCATGGCTTAATGCCAAGTTCAATGCAACCGAAATTCCTGCACTTTCACCTTGAACAATTTTTATTCTGGCATCAGAAAAAGACTCAACCAAAGCCTGACTTTTATCATCAGAACCATCATTAACAACAATTATTTCAAAGTCAGAAAATGATTGATTTAATAGTGATTGGACCGTTTCTTTAATATATGCCTCTGCATTTCTCATCGGCATTAAAATTGATACGCTAATAGTCATCGGATTTTTAGGGTTTTTAAATGAAACAAGCTTCAGCTTTTCAATACTTGGTACTTCGCAATCTTTTCTTGTGCATCATGAAACTTATTCAAATAATAACCTTCGCGCTCCTTGTACTTTGACTTTTGCTACTTGCTAGTGATTCAAAAAATAGCTCAATATATTAACACCCAATGCTGTCAAGAACCTTCATTCAAAGCAACTTCGAGCTTACTAAACTACATATTATGAACACTAAGCCCTACAACTAAATTAATCATAAGCTCAAGCAACATCACGAAGGCCAATATACACAATACGATTAAACTTCTTAGACTATATTAATCTGCATGAAGCATGAAGACACGCTTCCATTTTTAATTTGTTATGTAATGACCCAATCCATATACTAGAAAAAAAACTGGCCAAGCTTTAAATTCGTCTATCCAACTTAATAACTTGTACTGATTCATCTTATAAAGAATCAATGGGATTTCAACTATAGAATTTAACGCAATAGCTATTACTGCTCCTTGAATCCCATACAAGTAAAATGACACTGGAACTAATATAAAGAGAGACAGCGCTGACACTCCAGTTAACAACATGATGTACTTAGAGTCACCTAACGCCATGAAGCATAAACCTGCCATCGTTGTCCCTAAAAAAATAGTTGGTAATGATAAAATCTCTAACATCCACCCTGCCTCTCGGTACCTATCATCATAGAGAAAGTCGATAACAAGGTGGCCTGTGCTTGCTAAAACGCCAACCACAACCATAACCACAAGGTCTAATGGTGCCCGCATTTTATAATAAATTCGTTTCAGATCTTGCGGCCTGTTCCGTACCACATCACTTAATGCAGCATATAAAACTGAGGACATTACTTTCCGCATCATTTTATTAAAGGCCATTGCAAGAAAGAAAGCTATAGTATAAACACCTAATTCATAGGGCGTTATTAACGCACCAAGTAACAACCTATCACCCTGAGCGACTAAAAAAGTAAACATGGATGCCCCAAATATCCATTTTCCAAAATGGAGCATTTCTTGCAATGCTTCCCCGTCCCATTCCCAACTATATTTTTCACCTAATGAAGAATGGTGCGAGAGAATCATTTTGACGGATGAAGCAACTAATGTCCCAAAAACCAGTGCCCAAATGTTCCGTAGGTTATATGCTAAAAAGACCATGAACAGTATCCCTATCACTTGGCTTATAACTTCAATCTGTATAACTTTTTTTAGCTCTAACTCTCTATTGAGCAGTGCTAAATTCATCGAATTAAAACCCGCAATGAGACCAGCAACCGACATAACAGCCAAGATAAGAGGCAATTCTGGATGGGTATAAACAGATCCATCTGGGAATAGTTCAAGATCACGAAGAGAGTATAAAAAAGCGCTTAGAAGCAGCATGAAGAAGAAAATTATTACTCCACGTAAAATCTGCACAGCCCATGCTGTATTTATATAACTTTTTTTATTTGCATTTTTACTTTGAATGATATTCTGATTAATTCCTAAATCAGAAAACATAGCTATTCCGTTTAAGGCAACTGTCACTATGGCCATTAGCCCAAACATCTCTGGCACTAGCAGTCTAGTAAGAACTAGATTACCACCTAAACGAATAACTTGTGATAAAAAGTGCCCACTTAATACCCAATTTCCAGCTTTAAATACTTTTTTTCTTAATGTCACTTAAAAAACATGTCTCGTATTAATAATTAGTTGTCCGTAAACAATATTCTATAAACTTAATATTTTTTCAATCGACTGAAGCATTCGCATCTCAAAATAACGCTCATTTTCAAGAAAATATTTTCTCGCATTTTTTTTCAACTTCTCTTTTTCATCTTCTGTCATTGCCAATACAAGCTCAATTTTTCTTTCTAAGTCAGCGGGGCTAAAAATAAATTTTTCTGTATGACGTATAGGCTCTCTTGACTCTACATCAATTAAAATACCCCTATCAGGCTGAACAAATTCATTCATCGGATACCCATCAACCGTTATAACAATTGCACCACAACTTAAAGGTTCATTAATATAGTGCCCAAAACCCTCTGCTTCAGAGGGACATAAATGTATTTCAGATTCATTTTGTATGGTATTTAATTCCTTAGAATCTAAGTACCCACTTATAACAGTAATGTTATTCGCTGACAGTTCACCTAGGTCTTCTATAAATCGAGAAATTACCTTTAATTCCGGCCATTCTGGGTGTTTACTCCATACTTTCATAAGAGGAATAGTGCCCTTTAAAGGGCTTTTACCTCTAATATGCACAAAAGTATTAGCGACTTTCCTACTTCCTTTATTAAACGGGCTAATCGTTGAAAAACTGGTATAAAAGGATGGTAAAGA
>JAESRY010000041.1 GCA_016764415.1 Cycloclasticus sp.
AATAAATTGATCCGTCGTTTTGATGTTACCGACGCCAGTGTGCATGATTCCAATGTGTTTGAACAAATACTGGATGCAGACAATAGTCGTGCGGATGTTTGGGTGGATAGTGCTTATCGCTCGAAAGAGAAAGAAGAAAGCCTTTCTGAGCTAGGTTATCGAAGCCAAGTACACCGCAAGGGTCAGCGAGGAACACCCTTGAGTGATCGTTCCAAAAAAGCGATACGATCAATCGGGATCATACGAGCAAGAACAGACATAGGCTTGATGAATATTGTGTACAACATGAGGCGATTTTGTTTTCTTCAGCGGATGAGAGCGCCTTGAAAATGGAAAGAATGCAAAATAGTGGTAAAAAGCATGAATTAACGAACCAAAAGGGTTCTTTAGGACGAAAACTCAGGTTTTTTCAGCGTGGGTTCTTGGACAGGAAAAATGGTAGGTTTAAAAGTTAATTAATAGAGGTGCCCTTTAGTCGTTGCTTTCGCTGCAGCCTTAGCTGTTTTCTTTAGCCGTTATTTTTGCTGCCGATTTAGCAATGGCTTAGCAACCGCTTGTGCACTGTCCTTCGCACCTCCATTAGCTATACCAGATGATGATCCACTAAAGTAATCCATTCTAGCTAGGAACTTTTCTTTTTGGTCTTCCCCTTTAGCTTCCATGCGTTCGCTCATTTCAAGAAACTTATCGTCCCCAGTCTCTTCAGCTTTAATCGCAAACATATCAGCCTTTAGTTGGAAGCGCGCATCTTGCTCAAAAGCCTGAGTAAATGCATTGATTTGGAGTTTATTGGCACCTTCAAGGAGGGCTAAATCTTCACTATCAATGTCTACTAATAAGCCACTATTTACGGCATTATTTAACGCTCTATTTAATGCGAATACTTGCTCATCTAATAAATTCGCAACAAAATCCATTATAGCATTAAACTCCGTTTTAAACTCTTCTTCTATAGCGGTAAGAACATCCGTTTCAACTGCATTTGTTTGATCAGCTAACGCTTGTAAGTCACTTGCGGTTTCTGCTAACTCCGCATTTTCGGGGTCTTCATTGGCTGCAGCTTGAGCTTTTTGCGCCGCTTGATCTGCCTCTACCGCGATTTGGTTTGCTTCTTGGACAGCTACCAACACCTCTTCATCATCGGCGATTAATGTCTCGGTCAGCAGTTCTAAATCATAAAATTTTTGAACACTTACTTCCTCAATTTCCGGGCTAAGGCCATCAATTTCTTCGTCTGCATAAGCTGCAAAAGTAATAAGGCAAAGAGTCATTAAAAGCACGGTTATTTTTTTACACATGAGCATCTCCATATAAAATTATTTTCAAATAAGGTAAAAGTTACCTAATCCATTGAAACGATGTAGGAACAATATGATTTGATTATAATTCAGCCCGTATAAAACAAACTGTGACTAGGTAGGCATTATTGGAACAGCTTCGACAAGATTTTATTTCGTACGTTCTAGACTGCTATAAAAAACCCAACACCGAAGCGTTGAGGCAGTAGCATTAACGTTAAACACGACAACGGGCAACTATATGGAAAGCCTTGATTCAATCGGTGAGAAAATATCTGATATCAATACACAACTGGGCTCTTCAATGAAGCTCAGCCACCATAATGTTAATGCTATTAGCGCATGGAAGATAAATATAATGATACGGTTAATACCGTCAGGGGGCCGAAAGGTTGTTGGGTAAGTGCTAACTGATATAACTTACGATTGTGAATAATTTTCCCAAGAAAAGTTTTTCTGCCATTGAATTAATTCTTTTATTGGCATTGGCTTAGCGAAAAAATATCCTTGGGCTTCTTCGCAGCCTAACTCTATTAATTTGGACAGTTGCTCTTGATTTTCAACGCCCTCGGCAACGACACTTATATCCATATTATGGGCCATTTCTATGATTGCTTTTACTATGGCCATATCATTCTTATCTGACAACATATTTGCAATGAACGACCTATCTATTTTTAACTCAGCAACCGGTAATTGTATAAGGTTTGTTAATGAAGAATGGCCCGTACCGAAGTCATCAATTACGATGCGCATTCCCTTAGAGCGTAATTCATCTAATATATTTATCGCTTTAAAAAAATCATGAAAAGCCCCCGTTTCTGTTATTTCAATATCTACATAATTGGGCGAGTACTGCGCCTGCTTAAGTATTTTATGGATACAGTTTGCTATATTCTCATCACTAAAACAGTATGTGGATAGATTAACAGCAAGACGTAATTGATTGTTCTCAATAATTAATGGGGCATACGTCTTAAAAGCATAACTAAAAAGCAGTTCCGTTAATTCATTAATTTTATTATTTTTTTCTGCATAAGAAATAAAATCATTTGGCTGAACTAGGCCACGTGTTGGGTGGTTCCATCTGGCTAAGGCTTCTGCGCCAGAAATACGTCCATGTTGAATATTAACTTTAGGCTGAAAATAACAAATAAACTCTTTGTTTTTAATGCCTTCAGTGAATTCATTATCAAACATTAATTCCTTCTCTAAAGCCCGATCTAATTTTAAGTTATAGAAAACACAGTCTGAATTTGTTGCTTTCGCATCATACATAGCAACATCTGCTTTATGCATCAACGTGCTTAGGTCTTGCGCATCCCTAGGGTATGAAGCTATACCGATGCTGCAGCTTATGGTCACTTTATTATTACCTACTTCAAACGGTTGCTTAATTTTATCTGACAATGATTGAGCAACAATCAAAGCATGATCGTCATCAGCATTTTCTATTATAACGGCAAACTCATCACCACCAAGACGAGAAATGGTATCTGAACTTCGCAAGCTATTTTTAAATCGTTGAGCGCACTCTTGCAGGATTTTATCTCCTGCAAGGTGCCCAAAAGTATCATTAACGGGTTTAAATTTATTTAAATCGATTAAAAGAAGCTTGAACGATTTTTTAGACCTATCACAAAAAACTATTGCTTGATTAATTCGATCGTTCAGCAAAGCGCGGTTTGGCAGGCCGGTTAAATAGTCATGTAACGCTTGTTGCTCTAAATTTTTCGCGTTATCTACTAAATGGCTACGCATATAGTTAAGAGAAAATAATAACTCTTGGATATCAACCAATGATGAGTCAACAGAAAGTTGGTGATGATACTCCCCATCCGTTACCTTTTTAGCCTGCACGATGAGCGCTCTAAGTGGACGGGTTATTCTTTTTCCCCAATAAGCCGCAAAGAGAACACTAAGAACGGTATAGAATAAAGATACCGTTATAATTTTATACAAGGTATCTTGAATAGCCTCCTTGGTTGGCTCCTCATCAAAAATTAGCCATAATTCTGAATTAGCTGAGCTGATTAATAATTTAATAACAAATTGATTATCATTATGTTGGCCGAACTTTAAGTCTTCTAAATGTACATTGCTGGGATCTTGATCGTGTAGCTTACTGTTGATGATGTTGCCATTGGAAAGTTTTATGTGTGCAGAAATAACTTGGCCGCTCAAAATAGCTTCGTCTAATACGTCAACAACTGCCTTGTTATCGACTCCTTCAAAAGATACCGCGTTAAAAATGCTTCCCGCACTTGAGCGTATTGAATCAATGAATTGTTCACTTAAACTAAGTGAAATCTGCGTATATAATACCGTTGAAAATATGGGTGTAGCAATAAGCTGGATTAATAGCAGTCCTAATATTAAGCGGCCGAGTAAGCTATTTAAAAAAAAGCTAAGTTTACCTTTCATAGCTTATAGTATTTTGATCACTTTTAGGTGCTTGTATCGTTTAAGGTCTTTAGCCCAGATAAAAGAAACAACATTACTATTGCTGCTAAGTTTTTCTGCTAATTCATTCGTATTATCAATATTTTGAATTAATTTCCCACCATGACGGAAGAATTTAGCAACTGATATACGCTGAAATTTTTTGGCTGACATGTACATGACACGCTGAAGGAAGCTTTGGTAAAGCTGTTCGTCTGATACATTAACAACGACCTCGACAGGCTTTTGTTGAGCTGCTGATTTAAACCCAAGATATAATTTTCTAATTGCCTTTATATCTAGCGTTTTATTATCAGTTAAGGATAAGTTGCTAGTAACCATTGCAACTAGAGTATCTTCCCCACTAATAGCAGTAGTAGGCGCCAAAAAAACAAGTAACATTAAAACGGCATATAGCTTTTTCATTGAATTAGCATGCTCCATTCCAAAGACATGACGTTATCAGTGCTAGACTGAGTTTTGTCTCGACTAACTTCTAATGTTAAAGCTTGTGAATTTGCGAAATCAAAGCGCATACCTATTGCACGCCTGGCAGAAATAAAATCAGGTAATAAATCCAAGTATGCGCTATCTTCTTCTGAAAACGTATCCTCCACGCGACCAAATACAGTTAGGTCATCGTTAATGCCATATTCTATTTGAGTGTAAATATTTGTAAAAGATGACGACTCATTTTGATTGTTTTTAAACTGCACTTCGTTATGGAGCCAATTTATTGCCGCAATGATGCGCCAGTTCCGAAACTCTTCATTTGCAAAAACTGAAACATGAGCTTGTCTGATGCCGTCTATACTTAGTACGTCACTGGTCATTTCTCTATAAGTAAGAGAAACGCCAATCAAGCTCTCTGAAGTAATATCTTCTTGCCAATATAGTTGCATAGCAACAGTAGCATTCTGTCTAGTTGAATTACCCACCGCGATATTATAATTAAGGGCACCTTCTTGTTTATGTATCGCCCCCTCTAAAAGGAGCCCTCTCGTATGCCTGGGTAATATTAAAGAGATGGCAGGACGACTAATCGAGGTTTGAAGAAATTTCCCGTGATGAAAGTTGGTATTCCAATAGCCAATCGGTGTATGAAAGCGACCTAACCAAACAGTATTCCTATTATCAATATCCCAACCTAATTGATATCGTTCTAATTCGCTTTTATGCTTGTCTTTAAAATATTCCCCAAGGAAGCTAAATTGTCCTTTTTTTTGTGCATAAAAAAGATCAACTGAAAACGTAGACTCAACCTTATCTTCCTCAGCGGGTAGGTCTCTTATATGCTCAGCACTAAAACCAGGGAAAACAAGCAAGCCAGTAGGTAGCGCTGCAAAAGCTTGCACAGAACCACACAGTAACAAGCAGGTAAGAAAAACTATTTTAAATTGAGGTTTATATATCATACGTAAATTAAAGTTAGTATCTAAATTCATGCTGAAATATTTAGACATGACAAGCTAATTAACTAGCCCAGTACTTATAACTAAATATTATTATAACTAGATACGGTAATACCTGTTAATTATATTAGCACAACATCAAACAAATATATGCCCCCACACCGAAGCATTTAGGCTGTAGTTTTATTGCTTGTTACTTAATAGCGAGCTTTATTTTCTTGTAATACTCCTTCGCATAATTTTCTAACAGGTTTTTATTTGTCGCTGCATTTGTATTTTTAACGGTTAAAGACATCCGTGCCAACTCAATGCTTGCTTCTATATTTTCTGACACCACCCCAGATGCGCCAAGCCTTTGCAGCTCAATGCACTCAGATGAGTTCTGCCCTCTTACATAAATCAATAAGTCAGGATTTGATGTGCGTAATGAAGAAACGATTAATTTAGACGATTTAATGTCATTAATAGTGATAATAATCGTCGATGTGTCTTCTGCGCCAACAGAATCAAGTAACGCCTTATCACACACATCCCCATAAAACACCGGGTGTCCTTTAGCCCTTGATTCGTTGACGATTGAAGGGTCAATATCTATTGCCACGAAAGGCTGGCCAGCTTGAGTTAGTATGTCTCCAACTCGATGGCCTACTCGACCAAATCCAGCAATAACGGTTGGGCCTAATTTTGGCTGTTCAAAATCAGCTTTATTACTTGATTTGTTCTTGTTTAAAATTCGCTGTGCCCAACTTGCTAACGCAGGTGTAATAAGCAAACTGAGTAAAATAACCAGTAATAATTGTTGATGTACGGATGTATCTAAAACGCCTGATTGTACCGACAAGGAAAATAAAACCAGGGCAAACTCGCCGCTTTGCGCCAAGATGACTGCGACTGCAAGGCTTTTACCTTTGCTCAATCCAAACATGTAGACAAGTGGGAAAAGAAGAATTATTTTAACGGCAATGAGGGTAGCTACTAACCCCAACGATAAAAGGGGCTTTTCAAGCAGCAAACCTAAATTTAAAGACATACCCATCGACATAAAGAACAGCCCTAACAATAACCCTCTAAATGGTTTTATTTCGCTGACAACTTGGTGCTTATACGATGAATCCGACATGAGCATGCCTGCTACAAAAGCCCCCATTGCCATTGATAAGCCAATCTCTTCTGCAATAAGTGATACACCTAACACGATAAGAATGGCTGATGCTGTAAACACCTCAGGTATCTTTGTTAAGGCTATGCGGTGAAGAATCGGGTGTAAAAAATAACGTCCCGTTAAAATAACAACCGCAAGAATGGCTAGTGACTCGGCTATCGCTATACCTACATCATCACCAATACTTAGTGTTGGCATCGCAAGTAGCGAAACTAGAGCCAACATCGGAACGACTGCTAA
>JAESRY010000042.1 GCA_016764415.1 Cycloclasticus sp.
CAAATGAAAAGATACAAACAAATAAGATTAGAAGAAAGAGAAAAGATATATAAACTGGTGCAAAGTCAAGAGTCACTGTCAAAAATAGCTTTGTTAACCGGTATGAGCAAAAGCACGATATCTAGAGATATGCTCTCGTAATACATCTCGTACACTAGGATATTTCCCAGATAGAGCAAAATAATCTAGCACAAGGTAGGAAGCGGCGACATTTGTCTAAAATAGGAAGTAATGCTTCTCTAAAGAAATATATAGTTAGCCGCTTAAGTGAAGATAAGTGGTCTCCAGAAATGATATCCGGTAGAATGAAATTGGAAAAGCAATCTATCTGTATATCTCATGAAGCTATTTACCAGTATATTTATAGCTACCCTGGCCAGAAATTAAAATTATACGAGCATTTAATGTATGCTAGGCCTAAAAGACAGCAGAAATATACTCGAAGACATCGTTATAAAGTAGCAGATGAGTTTCTACTTAAAAACAGACCAGAGACGATCAATGACCGTAGTGAATTTGGTCATTATGAAGGTGATTTAACATTCTTTAAGGGCAATAGCAGTGGCAATATCTCAGTGTTAGTTGAAAGGAAGTCAAAAAAAGCATTTTTGATAAGGAATGACAATAAAACGACTGATTTAGTAATCCCTAATATTATTAGCAAAATCAAATCTACAGGGAGCACTGTAAAATCAATTACTTTTGATAATGGCAGTGAGTTTTCACGCTTTAAAGACTTAGAAAAAGCGACGAACAGTCAGGTTTATTTTGCAGATCCTCGCTCGCCTTGGCAACGAGGGTTAAATGAAAATACCAATGGTTTATTGCGCCGTTATTTCCCCAAAGGATGTAATTTTCATACGATTGATGATAGTGTGATTGCCAATGTTGTTGAGAAACTCAATAGCAGACCCAGAAAATGTTTAAATTTTAGAACGCCTTACGAGGTTCTTTTTAAAACCAAGACTGTTGCACTTGCAACTTGAACTCACCTGTCTCTACGAAAGAATCTACTTGTTCGTTTTCTCTCAATGTTCTTGCTCATCGGTCTCTCGTTATCCGCTCACGCGACGGAAGCCGGCGCAACGCAAGCGAACAAAAAAGACATCACACCCGCAGACGTTTTCGTACATGTTCAAAAAGTACAGGCCGAGCTCGAATTATTGCGTTTTCACATGGGTAAGCCCCGGTATGACGATGTTAAACAGTCTCTCAATATTTATAATGCGCACCTCGCGAAGTATTCTTTCAGGCCTTAACACTTATCGAAAAAACCAACACCTTTTCCTTTGAACAAATGCGCACCAACATAGCTAAGCCCGCCACAGCTGACAGAGTCATCGTTCCTGGCGATGTTTTTAACGTTGCTAACCAGTCGCTTATCGTTATTCGTGCAGTAAAAAAGCATATTGGCATTCAAAAAGAGATTAACGACCCGGTGTTTGACGCGACAAAAAACCCAGCGATGTATTAATGGCTATCATCAACACTAACCGCCAACTCAATTTACTGTTAGACCAACAATTTGCCCCTAAAGATGTCTTTAAAAAAGTCAGCTTGGCCATTAGTTATTCCGCTTGATTATTGTCGAGTTTTCCTACTGCCACCCGCATCCCAGAAGCGGAACCTCATATCATAGGCAAACTCCTTAATAACTTTCAACAGATTCAATCCATAGCCAAACGTTCAAACCTAAAGGTATTGACAATAGTGGTTAAAAAATCAAACTCTAAAATTATACCCAGTCATGTTTATGACATAGCTTCATTTATTGTGTCTGAACTAGCTTATATGAATTCCAAAACTCTTCATCATAAGCCACCACGCCCGTGTTTGATTCTGCCCGTAAATTCCCTTCTGAAGTCTTCCAGCGCGTGAGTATATTAGAGAAACATATCAAACAATTAGACGACCAAAGCAAACAGACACTACTTTGGTTGTCAGGTTCTTCTATCTAACACGTCGTTGAGCCAAAATTAAATGAGCAACCATAACAGCCTTTATAGAACACTAATACGCTCTCATTTAACGATTGCTGGGCTGGGCTTTATTGTTTTGTGCGCGGGATTAGTGGCCATCTGGCAACTGGGTTCCAGCGCAGGACGCCTAGCCAATGATATTGGCCCAGCAGCACAAGCATCTCTACGTATTGTAAGCGGCATACAGGCTTCAACTGCGGCTTTAAATGGTTGGGTTGCTGTGGGGCGATACGCACTTTAAAACAGAAAGGGGCGAAGCATGGCGGAACACTGTTTACCCCGCTGTAACGAATTTACAAAAGCACTTAAAAAATAACATAGAAACCGCATCCGCTAAAGAGCTGAAAGAGCTGTTCATTATGTTAAAAGAGTTACAAGAAGCGCAATAGTGGCTTGAAGAAGTTACTCAATCACCAAGCAACAATCAAGCTAAACATTACTACCAACAAAGTATTGCTCATTCATTACGTGACATTCAACGCGCTGTTACGGGGGTAATCCAATTATCATCCAGCRKCACCRMCAAGAACCTTGYGYTRTCAAACACCGCGAAAGATTTCCGACACCAGTTAAACCTCAGCACATCGGCMTTAAGGCAGYTCATTGATAACGGCGAACCTCACTACAAAGARKMGTTTRTTAACCATTTGMGYTCTGCTCAACAACTGTTTGATGATTTRAAACAGGCCAGCAATAAARCAAGCAAYGATCAGCAACARCAAGTRTCCATTATTAAYACTGAGTTCGCTGTWCTTGATAAATTTGGCGTTGAAGCCATTCGCCTACGAGAAAATAATGATTGGAATATCACCCAATTCCAATTAGACACAGAAATCCTGCCCTTCTCTCGGCTGTTGCTTGAAAAATTTGAAGCCATAGCGGTACAAAATTCACTGGCTATGCAAACGCAAGCCGTTAAGGTTCAGCAAGTAACATTCACATCGTTATATGTCATCGCAATACTCATGGCATTAATGACCGGCTTGGCCATCTGGTTTGCTATACGTACCGCCAAACAAACAACGGCGCCTATTGCTATTCTGTCTAAAGCGGCTGACAGCTTAGCCTCTGGAAAATTAAAACGTGATATTGCTGTTACTGGAAACAATGAGTTCACCGCCCTTACAACTGCATTCAATCAAATGCGCCAAGCGATTGAAGATAAAACTAACGCCTTAGAAAAACACAAACATGAACTAGTGGAGCAAGTTGCTCAACGTACAGAAGAATTGGCTATTTCTCGCGACTTGGCCGAACAAACCCTACTTTCCATTCGCGACGCCGTTATCAGTACCGACTGTGATGAAAACATCACCATGATGAATCCCGTAGCAGAACAATTAACAGGTTGGGTGAGCAAAGATGCTATTGGACAAAAAATCGATACCATCTTTCAAGTTATCAATGAACAAACTAAAGAGCCTGTTGAATGCCCTATTGCCTGTTGCATTAATACTAACCGTGTTGTGTTACTTGGAAAATAACTGTAATTTAATTTGTAAGTACGGCTCCCAAATCGCCGTTGATGACTCTGCGGCTCCCATTCATGATGCAAGAGAAAACGTAATTGGGGCGATATTGGTTTTTCGTGATGTAACAAACGAACGTCAATTACAGCAAGAATTAACGCATCAAGCTACCCACGATACGTTAACCGGCTTGGTTAACCGTTATGAATTTGAATTGCGCATGGAAAGCGCGCTTATGTTTGCACGTAATGAGCAACGCACACACGCGGTAGCGTTTCTTGACCTTGACCAGTAAAGTGGTTAATGATTCGTGTGTCATGCGGCAGGAGACGAGTTACTAAAACAACTGACCCGACTTATTGGCGAACCGATACGACCGCACGATACATTAGCTCGGCTAGCTGGTGATGAATTTGCCATATTACTGGAAGATTGCGACATGGACAATGCATTCAAGGTATGCGAAAAAAATTCGCCAGGACATTAAAGATTTCCGTTTCCGCTGGGATGGCCATGCTTTTGAGGTGGGCGTCAGCATGGGTTTGGCTCATGTAGATGAAAACAGCGATTCTATCGCCACCATCCTTAGCAACGCCGATGCTGCTTGCTATGAGGCTAAAGAGGCCGGCAGAAACTGCGTTAAAATATCCGATAGAAACGACTCTGAGGGTACCGAAAAAGAAGTTCAATGGTCCTCTGAATCACAGAAGCGATGGATGAGGACAGGATGGTGTTGTACATCCAACCGATTGTTTCAATTTCTAGCGGTACTGAACACAGCAAGCATTGCGAAGTATTGGTTCGCATGATTGACCGTGAAGGCGCGATTATTCCTCCTGGCGCCTTTTTACCAGCCGCAGAGCGATACAACCTGATTCAATCCGTTGACTGCTATGTGGTTAAAAAGTCCTGTGAGGCTTATCAAAACGGTTTGTTTGGGCCAGTCACAACAGAACAAATAATATCAATCAATCTGGACAATCTATCGGCACTGACGAAGTCCTCAATTGCATCAAACATTCGTTAGAAACATACGCCGTTCCTGCGAATGTTATTTGTTTTGAAATTACAGAAACAGCCGCCATGAATAACATGCAAGAAGCATTGGTCTTTATTAACGAACTTAAAGCGATAGGTTGCAGCTTTGCTCTGGATGATTTTGGTAGCGGGTTATCATCGTACGGTTATTTGCAGAACATGCCAGTAGATTACGTGAAAATAGACGGTCGTTTCGTCAAAGACATCATCAATAATCCTATTGATTCCGCAATGGTGGCATCCATTAATGAAATCTCTCACCTCATGGGTAAAAAGACCATTGCCGAGTTCGTTGAAAATACCGAAATAGGCGATAAACTGCGCGAAATGGGTGTTGATTATGTTCAAGGTTGGGGCTTTGGCAAACCCGTTGCTATTACAGACCATCTGTCTGCAGTTTCAGAGATTAAATCCGTATCGAATTAGGGTCGTTTTATTGGCTTACGCTTAATAAGCGATTAAGTCTATCTAAGTCTTCTTGCGTATCCACGCCAGCCTCTGGCGCTTGACCAACGGCAGGTACTATAATCCGCTCTCCTTGATGGAGAATACGCAGTTGTTCAAGCGATTCTATTTTCTCAAGTGCACAGGCAGGCCAAGTAATATAGCGCCTTAAAAAACCGACTGTGTAGCTATAAATTCCGATATGTCTAAAATGATTTAACGTTGCTGCCGCTCTATTTTCAGGAAAGTTATCTCTATCCCAAGGTATAGGTGCTCGACTAAAATACAGCGCATAGTCATTCACGTCTCTAACGACCTTAACCGCATTAGGGTTAACCACTTCTTCACTGTCTTTAATAGGCGCACATAAACTTGCCACATCCGCCAGTTCTTGTTCCATTAACGCAAATGCGGCTTTTTGAATAAGTTCCGGGGGTATTAGCGGCTCATCACCTTGGCAATTCACAACAACCACATCATCGTCCCATTGCAATGTGTTTGCTACCTCAGCGAGCCGCTCCGTGCCACTGTTATGTGACTGGGAAGTCATTACAGCGTTAAAGCCAGCCTGCTTTACACAATCAAGAATCCGCTGATCATCCGTTGCAACAACCACCTCATCAGCGCCCGCTTGGTCAGCTTTGTCGCACACGAGCAAAATCATTTCTTTGCCGGCGATTTTTAGTAACGGCTTCCCGGGTAATCTAGATGACGCAAAGCGCGCGGGAATAACAACTTTATACGACTTATTCATTCGTTAACGTAATTCGTCGGCCTCGTCGCTTGTTAGCTTTCTCGCTTCGTCAACCAACATAATTGGAATATCGTCACGCACTGTATAGGCTAGCCGGCAAGGCAGGCAGATTAATTCTTGCTCTTCTTTTAAATACTTCAAACCGGATTTACAAGCCGGGCAGGCTAAAATATCGAGTAATTTTCTATCCATTTGCTTTCTCTTTTATCAGTGACAGTAATGTTAAACCAAATTTTTCGGTCATTTGGGCTTTTATTGGTACGTACCAGTGTTTATCACCGGCAATTTCTGTACATTTAACGGCATCTTTTTCCGTCATTAAAACGGGTTTATCATCATTAAAGTTTATATCTTGCTCGGTATACCTAAAATGATCGGGGAATATGTGTGGCTCAATGGTTAATTCAAAACGCTTAAGCAGAGAAAAAAAGCGTGACGGGTTACCTAAGCCAGCTAATGCGTGACAAGGTGTTGGCTTAAAATCGTTTAACGATTGCCGAGCTTTCTCATCCGTAATTTTAATCGCCTCATCACCTTCCACTTTCAATGGGAATTCGTCAACGCTAGCCAAGCCATTACAAACAACTAAATCGACTGTTTTCAAACGCTTTTTAGGTTCGCGCAGTGGCCCCGCAGGTAATAAATAACCATTACCATAACGGCGCTCGCCATCTACCAATGCAATTTCAATATCCCGTTGCAAGGCATAGTGTTGGAGCCCATCATCTGAAATAATAATATCGCATTGGTGGTGGTCAATAAGTGCTTGCGCACTATCAGCACGATTCGGTCCAACCGCGACAGGGCAAGACGTGCGACGAGCCAA
>JAESRY010000043.1 GCA_016764415.1 Cycloclasticus sp.
CTTATTACTCACTCTTTTTGACGCAATTGTCTTACAGACAGCAAATTATAGTTTACTTATACTGGTAACCTTTAAATCAACAAGTAACAACCAAAACGACTAACAAAAGGATTTGTTATGGTAAATTTAGAAGCTTGGCCATTAAACGAGCGCCCAAGAGAAAAACTACTGCAGAAAGGAGCCTCATCGCTCTCAGATTCTGAACTGTTGGCAATATTTCTTCGTACAGGAACTCATGGTAAAAACGTAATGGAGCTCGCCCGAGAGATCATTATTCACTTTGGTAGTTTAAAGTCTCTGTTTAGCGCAACTGAAAAAGAATTTTGTAGCATTAAAGGATTAGGAACCGCTAAATATGTACAGTTACAAGCTTGTTTAGAAATGAGCCAACGCCATATTGAAGAACAAATCACTCAACAAGATGCAATGCAGAATCCCGCGCAAGTCAAAAGATACGTCCAATCCCGTCTTTTGGCAAAACCGAATGAAGTATTTGCGGCTATATTTTTAGACAACCAACACCACGTTTTAGCCTATGAGGAGTTGTTTTTCGGAACCATCAACGCTTCATCGGTGCATCCGCGCGTTGTCATTCAAAGAGCCTTGCACCACAATGCTGCGGCAATCATCGTTGCTCACAATCACCCATCTGGCGTTTCCGAACCGAGCCTTTCAGATATTGATATTACTAAGACATTAAAAACAGCGCTGGCACTGATTGATGTGAGATTGATTGATCATTTGGTGGTTGCGTCACATCAGGTGACTTCTTTAGCGGAACGAGGGCAGATTTAAGATCTATTTAAAATAATTGAGACGTGCTTTTTTCAGGTCGGTACCAATGTTTGGCTAGGTATTTTTTATCCAGCCAATACTAAGTATATATCTATTACCTTTAACTATTTTGGATACCTGATGTTCACAAATGTCTGGGCGAAAAAGCTTTATGCGATTAGTCTCAAATATCGGATTTTTGCACATAAAATTACCGCCATCATCTGCATTTTTTAATACAATATTCAATCTATAATGTTTCCCTAATTCTACTTTATCAGTATGTGGCGCTATTTCACTACCTTCTGGAAATTTAAGTAAATAAGTATCAAACTTTATTGGCCACAAGGCTCCACATAATAACATTTTGTCATAACCTGACTGTTGCCTTCCTCGTTCCCAACGAAATAATTTACTTAAAAAAGACATACTAAATCTCTAATCATCTGTAACGCTGTTTCCGAGTCGGCATTTGTTCCACAACCAATAGCCTCAAAATTTTCATAGTCCGTAAAAACAGTTTCAGCTGTTGGGCTTCTTAATCTATTTTCACTACATACAAATAAAAGTTTTTTCACGTACATCCATTACATAATGTCGAAATGCGAGCGTTAGCGAGCCCACACTATATGTGAGCGAATTTTTATTGCCTTGTTATGGCTTTGACTATTTATCACGCGCATAATCCCATGTATGAACCTCACCCCAACCTGTAAATACATATGATATTTTTGAGTTCTCATCTTTGTACAAATAGCTATACGAGCAATCACTATTATTGAAACTTGGACTACTTAAATACTTTGGGTCTTCTAATTTGGACAAAGCTTTGAGAACCCTTTCTGTTGCGTATTCTTCAGTAAATGAGCATTCATCCCAATCCTTCGCTAGAAGAAAAAGAAATACACAAATGACTAAAAATATTCCGGTTGCAGTGTATTTCAATTGGTTCCTGATTTAGTCATAACGCCTAGTCAAAATATACATTTTTATTTTCTAAATCCAACTCCTGCGGATTCACCCAAACCGAACTCACCGGCGCACTAATCGCCAAAGCATGGCCTTCAGAGTCCAACACCTTTCCGCGATAGGCGGGCAATGCTACATCCCGCAAATGAACCGCTTCACCGCGTTTTTGCAAGTAGCTATTATTCAATACCTGCAAATCAACCGCGCGATAAATTAACCCGCACATCACCAACATAAAACAGGCCAATATAAAACGGCGGCGGCCTGCTAATTCAGGCACCACAATTTTCTGCGCTTTGTCTTTAAGTTGAGGATTACCGTAGCTCATTTGACTTTAACGTAAATTATTTGATCTGATGTTGGCGCTTGCAAACCCAGTTTTGTTCTTGCTAAATTTTCTATCCGATTATTTGACGACCACGTGTTTTGCTCTAATTGCAAACGACCCCATTCAACGCCAAGTCTGTCTTGTTCACGAAATTCTTTTTGCAGCTGATTAAATTTCAAACGCGCATCGTATTTCACATACACCACTGTCAACGCAGACATCATCACCAAGGCCAAAAACAACCCGACTAAGCCGCTTAAATGTTGGTCAGCCATCACAACTTCTCCGCAATACGTAATACCGCGCTTCTACTACGAACATTACTTGCCACTTCGTCTTTTGTCGCTTTGATTGCCTTACTGACTAATTTCAATACGGGCTTTTTCGCATCCGTTGGTATCGGTAAATTTCTGGGCGTTATATCGCCGCGTGACTTCTCGCGCATAAAGCGTTTTACAATGCGATCTTCTAAAGAATGAAAGCTGATAACCGCCAAACGCCCGCCCTTGTTTAAACACCCCATGGCGCCAGCTAGCGCTTCTTCAAGGTCAGTCAATTCGTTATTAATTTTTATCCGTATAGCCTGAAAGCTTCTCGTCGCTGGGTGCTTGCCAGGCTCGCGCTTTGTAATAACACCTTCTATTAAACTCGCTAATTGCCCCGTCGTTTCAATGGCAGTTTCTTCGCGTTTATTAACTATTTCAGATGCAATTTTGCGCGCAAATTTTTCCTCTCCGTAATCTCGCAACACTTTAACCAATTCCTTTTCATCAACCTGTGCCAACCATTGCGACGCCGACTCACCACACGATGTATCCATTCGCATGTCTAGTGGGCCATCGCGCATAAAACTAAAACCACGTTCGGCAACATCAAGCTGCGGAGACGACACGCCTAAATCCAGCAAAATACCATCCACCTGACCGAGCCATTCACGCTGCTCAGCCAACTGCGGCATAAATGCAAAGCTGCTATGCGCCAACTCGAAGCGCTCGTCAGTTAATAATTCTTTTGCTTGGGATGAACTCACAGCGTCCTGATCCTTATCAATGCCAAGCAAACGTCCATCCTCAGACAACGCCTGCAAGATTGCTTTGCTATGCCCACCACGACCAAAGGTTCCATCTATATAAACCCCATCAGTTTGCCGTATTAGCCCGTTCAAGGCCTCTTCCAGCAAGACTGGCTTATGTAATGTAACGCCAGGCATTACAGTGATAACGATCCCAGTTCAGGTGACAACTCACCGTCTTCTGCATTCTCCTCTTCAAACCACATATCACGCTTGGTCAGCCAAGTTTGCTCATTCCAAATTTCAAACTTATTTCCCTGACCAATCATCACTACTTTTTTATCCAACTGCGCAAACTCACGCAAAGGCGGCGAAACCAACACACGCCCCTGACCATCCAACTCACATTCAGTCGCATGTCCAATCAACAATCGTTGTAAGCGCCGTGCTTGTTTATTCAATGTAGGAAGTTTAATCAGCTTGCGCTCTATATCTTCCCAAACGGGCAGTGGATACAATAGGAGACTATGTTCACGATCAACCGTCATCACCATTTGCGCATCACAAGAAGTTTTCAGCTGGGCACGGTAACGCGTAGGGATAGACAATCGCCCCTTAGCATCCAACGTAACGTTATTAACCCCTCTAAACACAGAATTCCCCTTTATTAGTGATTTTCCCTTTTTAACCACTTTGCCCCACTTTTTTGCACTATAGGGATGAAAATACCCCTCTGTCAAGCATCTCATTCCATAAATACTTTCTTTACGAACAATCACTTAGCTGTGTTTTCTATGCTTTCGCTTACATCACATTAATTAGACACATAAAGCCAATAAAAATCATAGTGTTGCGGCTTTTTGTTAAAGAAAATACTTAGAATATGAAATAGCGACGACGCGCTTAAAGAAAATGAGACCACAGCAAATATAACCGGCAAGTGTTGCCGAATGATATTTAACTCATTGAATATTAAGTGAAATATAAGATAAAGAGAGTGAAATGCTAGACATCGCCTTTCTGGCAAGCAACAAATTAATAAACACATTAGGCATTGCTAATAAAAAACCGACACGATGCTGCCACCAATCGGCTCAATGTGAGCAAAAATCAGCCGTAAAATAAGCAATTTAAATAACAAGATTGCGCCTAAATAGCCAGAGAAATCAGTCCAACGCTTGCTCTGAAGCCCTCACGCGGCGTCTTGTTAATATGTCTACTTGTTACTTTGCTAGGCGGCTAAGTCGCCGCGCGAGTTGTCACCGCTAATTCTACTTTTTATTGGCTACTAAACGACCTTTTCCGTACTTAACCACGCCTCATCTGCTTCATAATGTTGTTCCCAGTCAATCAGCTTATCGGCAGGCATCGGTTTGGCAATGCCATAGCCTTGCCCGTTTATGCAACCTAGCTTTAGCAGTGCTGTTCCGTGCTCAATGGTTTCTACTCCCTCAGCAATCACTTGGCGTTTAAACGCTTTTGATAACGAAACAATGCCGTCAATCAGCGCAAGGTCTTCAGCATCTTCCAACATGTCACGTACAAAGCTTTGGTCTATTTTAAGCCATTCGGTGGGCAAGCGTTTTAGGTAAACCAGTGATGAATAGCCTGTTCCAAAATCATCCAGCGCAAAACTCACACCCAATGTTTGGCAACGCAAAATAACCGTAGAAACTAATTGCAGGTCATTAAAAGCAACGGTTTCGAGAATTTCTATTTCTAATAACTGAGGCGGCACATTGGGGTGATTCGCTAGAGCTTGCTCTAAGCGATCATAAAAGCCTTCTTGCATAAAGTGATGCGCATCAATATTAATACTGATGACCCAGTCCTTATCCTCTTTAACCCAAACTTCTAACTGTTGAAGAGCTTGCTCTATAACCCAGTTACCTATGTCTATCATGGCGGACGTATTTTCTATCTGAGGCAAAAATTCAAATGGCCCCATTAAGCCTTTATCCGGATGTTGCCAGCGAATAAGCGCTTCCGCTCCAAACATATGGCCTGTGCGCATGTTCACTTTGGGTTGGTAATACAATACCATTTCATTGCTTTTCACCGCCTTCGACACACGCCGAATAAACGCCATGTGTTCATGTGAGGCTTTTTCTGTTGACGCATCAAAGAAAGCAAAGGTGTTTTTACCTTGCAACTTAGCTTGGTACATCGCGTGGTCTGCATGGCGCACCAAGGTATCAATGTCTGCTGCGCTATCATCTGGATATAAAGTAATACCGCATGATGCCGTTACCCCATGCAGCTGGCCTTTAATCTCGTAGGGCTTAGATAACGACTTCAACATTCGGCCAACAAGCAACTCACATTCTTGATATGACTTTAAACCACCTAACAACAAGGTAAATTCATCGCCACCTTGGCGCGAAACGGTATCTTCTTCGCGAATGCTGTCTTTAATGCGTTTAGCCACTTCAATTAACAGTAAATCACCAATATCATGCCCAAAGTTGTCATTAATGGGTTTAAAGTTATCAATATCTAAAAAACAGACGGCCAAATGTGTCTGTGTGCGCTTACTGTGTGCGGCGGCTAAAGTAAAACGGTCAGCAAATAATACACGATTGGGCAAACCCGTTAGGTTATCGTAGTGTGCCAAGTGTTCTAGCTTCTTCTGCTGCTTCTTAAACTCGCTAATATCACGCACCGTAATGTGTAATAACTGCGTATTATCCAATGTCATTGCCGTTAACACCGCTTCAGTCTGAATGTGCTGGCCATTTCGATGTAAAAAATCCCACTCAAATCGGCAGCTACCTTTTTCAACCGCAAGCCCTTGCATTATCCCCCTTTTGTCGATTGACGATTGACCATCAGGTTGCATAAGCGGTGACAAGTCATTTGGGCTGCGCTTAAGCACCTCCTCTTTATTAGTAAAACCTAATAACTTATAACCCGCGTCATTGCAATCATAAATAGTGTCCCCTTGGAATATATAAACCGGGTCGACTGAGTCTTCAAATAACGCTTTATATCGCGTCTGAGTGTCACGCAATGCCTGCTTTTGTTTATTATTCTGCGTAATGTCTCGCCATGTAGAATGAACCATCGGTTGACCACCGAACACGATTGTCGTTATAGACACGTCTAGATCAAGCGGCGCTCCATTTGCATGATTAAACCGCCATTCAAATTGTTGGTTAACGCCTGCTTGAGCCAGCTCAAACACCCTTTTGATCAGCACCTCAGAGTCATCACCATTGGGCTGTTTTTGCGGGGAGAATTGCAGAGCCGTCTTCCCCAACACACTTTTTTTATCTGTATACCCCAATAGCTTTACTGCGGTCATGTTGCAATCGACAAAGCCCCCTTCATTGCTCACTAGAAATGCGACATCTAAGTCATGAAAAAAACTCTTAAATTCTTCTTGAGATGTTTTCAGTTGCTCTTCC
>JAESRY010000188.1 GCA_016764415.1 Cycloclasticus sp.
TTCAAGCATGGGGGATGACAGAAACTGGGCCACTGGCATCCATTGGCTTACTGAAAAATAATATGTCAGATTTATCTGAAGACGAACAATACAAATTTAGAATTAAACAGGGCTTGCCGCTACCGTTTGTTGAAGTAAGAATTATAGATGATGATGGTGTTCAGCAACCTTGGGACGGCATTGCGCAAGGTGAAGTGCAAGTAAGAGGTCCTTGGATTACAGCGTCTTATCATAAAGAAGGCAGTCAGCCTGATAAATTCTCAGCCGACGGCTGGTTGAGAACAGGCGACGTTGCTACGATTGATCCTGAAGGTTTTATCAAACTAACCGACCGGACTAAAGACCTTGTTAAATCTGGAGGAGAATGGATAAGCTCTGTTGATTTAGAAAATGCGATTATGGACCACCCAGATGTAATTGAAGCGGCGGTGATTGCCGTGGCTCATCCTAAATGGGACGAACGMCCATTGGCGGCAATAGTGGTTAAAGAAGGTGTCTCGCTCAGTAAAGAAGATATTCACGAATTTATCAGAGATCGGTTTCATAAAACATGGTTGCCTGATGCGGTTGAAACAGTCACTGAAATACCGAAAACATCCACCGGTAAGTTCATGAAAAAAGARTTACGAAAGTTATATGAAGGATGGGTTTGGGCTAAGTARCCWATTGACCACTTAACTRTAAATTAAGAYTAAATAATTGAGGAATAAAATGRAAGATGCAGTCATTATCGAGGCAATTCGCACACCGTTTGGTCGCTATAAAGGGGCCTATAGAGAAACACCGTCTAATCAACTGTTAGCCATTGCGCTTAATGGCTTAATGGATAGAACGGGGCTAGATAAARGTCGTGTTGATGATGTTATCGCCGGTGCYGTCACCCAAATTGGCGAACAAGCAGCAGATGTTGCTCGCCAATCATTATTGATGGCTGATTTCCCRATAACAGTACCTGCAGTCACCTTGAATAGRTTTTGTGGCTCTGGCCAGCAGGCCGTTCATTTTGCATCGCAAGTYATTGATGCRGGAGATGCTAATTATGTGATTGGTTGYGGCGTTGAAAATATGACACGTGTTGARATGTTAACGGACATGACCGTTGGCAAACCTTATACCGGTTTTGAACCCATGGGAAARGATTTGCTGGATAAATACCCCTTGGTGCATCAGGGCGTTAGTGCTGAATTAATGGCCGAGAAATGGTCCATTACACGTGCAGAGGTAGATAATTTTGCAATTGAAAGCCATCGCAAAGCGCAGCAAGCAAAAGAATCTGGTTTAAATAAAGAAATTATTGCTACACCGGGTATTGATGCAGATGGCAATGCCATTGTGTTAACAGCCGATGAAGGCATTCGAGCCGTTATCGATGCAAATAAGTTAGGCGCATTAAAAACCATCTTCCGCCCAAAGGGTAACGGTGTTGTCACAGCAGGTAACGCTAGCCAGCTATCAGATGGTGCGGCAGCGGTATTAATTGCTAATAAAGATATTGCCATTGCAGACGGTTATACGCCAAGAGCGCGTTTTAGGGCGCGTGTCGTCGTCGGTAGCGACCCTGTTTTACAGTTAGACGGTCCAATTGCAGCAACCCAACTCGCGTTAAAGAAAGCCGGCCTGACCGTTGATGACATCGATTGGTTTGAAATTAATGAAGCATTTGCAACCGTTGCGTTAGCGTGGATGAGAGAAATCAAACCGGCACCAGAAAAAGTTAACCCATGGGGCGGAGCAGTAGCACATGGCCACCCTTTAGGTGCCACAGGTGCAGGCTTAATCGCTAAAATGGTAGCAGGCTTAGAAGCTACCGACGGTCAATTTGCGCTGCAAACTATGTGCATTGGCTTGGGTATGGCCACTGCAACTATTATCGAACGAATTTAACCAATAGGAAAAAGAATGAATTACGAAAACAGAACGTTTTTAGTCACCGGCGGTAGTTCGGGTTTAGGTGGTGCAACTGCATCCATGTTAGTAGAGAAGGGCGCGAATGTGGTTATTCTCGACATTAACGAAGAAACAGGCACAGCCAAAGAAGCAGAACTGGGTGCTAATAGTCGCTTTATTAAAACAGACGTTACCAGTGAAGCGGATGTGATGGCAGCAGTTGAGGTTGCCAATAATACATTTACAGGCGTGCACGGTGTAATTAACGCCGCAGGTATTGCAGTGATGGGCAAAGTGCTTGATAGAGATGGGAACCCACACTCACTGGATCTTTTTGCAAAAGGCATCAACATTAACCTTGTCGGTACCTTTAACGTGCTGCGCTTAGCGGCCCAAGCCATGACAAAAAACGAACCGACAGACGATGGGGAGCGCGGTATTATTATTAACACCGCATCCGTTGCTGCGTTTGATGGTCAAATTGGCCAAGCCAGCTACGCTGCATCAAAATCTGGTGTGGTGGGTATGGCATTACCCATTTCACGTGAACTAGCTCGTTATGGCATTCGCGTATGCACGATTGCCCCCGGTATTTTTGAAACACCTATGTTGGCCACGTTGTCTGAAGAAATTCGCACATCATTAGGTCAACAAATTCCTTTTCCTCCTCGTTTAGGTAAGCCTGAAGAATACGCATCACTGGCAGGGCATATCATTGAAAATGTCGTATTAAATGGTGAAGTCATCAGRTTAGATGGCGGCATTCGCATGACRGCTAAATAGGRCATGATRATGRATTTCGAAACACTATTAATTGAATCRCCCGCAGAAGGTGTTGGCTTAATACGGCTAAATAGGCCGCGTCAATATAATGCGTTAAACACAACCTTACTGGGTGAATTAGGCACTGCATTAGAACAATATGAATCCGATGACAGTATTAAYGTSGTYATTATCACCGGTTCAGAAAAAGCATTTGCAGCCGGTGCAGACATTGCTGAAATGGTCGGYAAATCGGGYRARGAAATGYTACAAATGATCCAGTCTGTTTCCGGTTGGAAAGCCATATCAACTTTCAGCAAGCCAACCATTTGTGCCGTTTCTGGCATGGCCTTRGGCGGTGGATTTGAACTGGCCTTACAATGCGATATTTTAATCGCTGCAAAAGGTGCTAAGTTCGCGCTYCCTGAAGTCAACTTAGGTGTTATTCCTGGGGCRGGTGGTACACAACGCSTTGCTAGGTTGGTGGGCAAATCATTAGCYATGGAAATGGTKTTGAATGCACGCCCAATGCTAGCAGAAGAAGCGTTGCAAAGAGGCATTGTMAGCCGCGTTGTTGATGCTGATAAAATTGAAGAAGAGGTCGTTAAATTAGCCTCTCAATTRGCMTCYAGAGCKSCYATGGCTGTTCGYRCWGGAAAAGCYTGCGTCAACAAAGCGATAAACTCAACGYTAGAGGAAGGCYTGGCGTATGAACAAAAAGCATTTTTTCCTTTATTTGATACGGATGACGCCAAGAACATGATGGCCGCTTTTTTGAATAAATCTAAATAATTACACCCCCCCATTACACAAGGTTTTTGTTATGCGCTACCAATCTGATTTACGCCCCAACTTGTTTAAAAACAGGACTATTATTGTTACTGGTGCAGGCAGTGGTTTTGGCCGTTGTAATGCACATGAACTCGCCTCCCTCGGTGCCAATGTATTAATGGTCGGTCGCAAGTTGGATAAATTAGAAACCGTTAGAGATGAAATTATCGAAGACGGTGGCCAATGTGATATCGCCAGTTGTGATATTCGTGACGAGGAGACCGTTAAACAGGTTGTTGGAGACTTTATCGACAAGCACGGTAACATTTACGGTCTAGTCAACAATGCTGGCGGACAGTTTCCTGCGTCGTTAGCAAACATCAGTAAAAATGGTTGGAATGCTGTGGTTAATACAAACCTTACAGGTGGGTTTTTAATGGCTCGAGAAGTGTTTAATCAATCCATGAATAAACACGGTGGCGCTATCGTCAATATCGTTGCTGATATGTGGCGTGGCATGCCCGGCATGGGCCATTCTGGTGCTGCCCGTGCAGGCATGGTTAACTTTACTCAAACAGCTTCTTATGAGTGGGGCTACGCAGGTGTTCGCGTTAATGCTGTAGCGCCTGGCTGGATTGCATCTAGCGGTATGGATACCTATAACGATGATTACAAAATCATTTTAAAACGATTAAAAAATTATGTGCCTCTTGGTCGCTTGGGCAATGAATCTGAAGTAAGCGCAGCCATCTGTTTTCTATTGAGTGATTCAGCTAGCTACATCAACGGTACGGTTATTAATGTGGATGGGGCGGCCTCTCAAGGCAATACAGCCGTGTATCCCTTGCAAGAAGCCGAAAACCTATCGCCTTTTAATGGATTCCATCGATCAGTCACACCGGAATTATTCAAGGATGAGAACCCGTAATTACTACATAACAAGCACCCATCATGAATGAGTTATTAAAAGGCACCCAAATTGTTACCCTGGCATTAAACCTACCTGGGCCGTTAGCCACCAAACGACTGGTTGATTTAGGTGCATCTGTTATTAAGGTAGAACCACCTGAAGGCGACCCGTTTAATACCTATTGCACAGATTGGTATAACGCTGTAAACCAGGGCCAACAAGTGACGGTCGTTGATCTAAAGTCACCCGATGGGTTGGAAGAGCTATCGAACATATTAGCGAGCACGCAATTATTAATAACAGCACAACGACCCGCCGCGCTAGAGCGTTTAGGTTTAGGTTGGGAATCACTGCATGCGCAACAGCCACACCTTAACCATTTGGCTATTGTTGGCTACCCCGCACCCAATGAAAATCATGCTGGTCATGATGTAACCTATCAAGCATCACGAGGCTTATTAAGCCCACCGCATATGCCCAAAACACTGGTAGCGGATTTGGCGGGTGCAGAACGTGCAGCATTTGAAGGCTTGGCCTTATTAACGAGGACAAAGGCGGGGCACGAAGGGCAACGTAGTTTGGTTGCATTATCTGACGCTGCTGATTATATGGCGCAACCGTATGATTATGGCTTAACCAATCATGGCTCATTACTGAGTGGTGTGCTGCCTGAGTATTCCCTATATCAAGCTAAAACCGGTTGGGTGGCTATCGCCGCATTAGAGCCACATTTTAGAAAGGCATTAACCACACAACTTGAACTAAGCTCGTTATCTAAAGATGCGGTCGCAGATAAAATGCAAGAAAAAACAGCCCAAGAATGGGAGCATTGGGCTAACCAACACGACATCCCATTAGTGGCTGTTAAATCAGAGATTAATTAGCGGTTAATCGAAGAAATCGGTAAACCCTTCTACTTCTTCACGTCTAGTACGGTATTGATTAACCGGTTTAGTTTCATCCGGATAGCCTAGTGATAAACCACAAATCAAATCAAACTGGTTGGATATATTTAGCTCATTCCTGACAATATCTGGGAAATCGGCTGTTGATGCTTGTGGACAGCTGCCTAAACCGTGCTCACGCGCAGCCAACATAACACTTTGCAAAAACATACCCATATCGAACCAAGAGCCCTTGCCCATAATTTTATCGATAAAGAAAAACAAGGTGACCGGCGCACCAAAAAATTTGAAATTAGCCAAGCCTGCTTCTATTCTTTTTTGCTTGTCTTCACGGCCAATATCTAATGCGCCATATAAATCCATACCACATTGAAAACGTCGGCCTTTAAAGGGCTCAATCCATTCTTCAGGATAATAAAGGTAATCGGGATTTGATTTAGTGCCGTTCTCAACAGCCTTTAGTAATCCATCCGATATCCGTTGTTTCGACTTACCACGTATTACGGCAACCTTCCAAGGTTGCGTATTTGTTCCCGATGGACTCCAACGAGACGTATCTAAAATTTTTGTAATCGTTTCGTTAGTGACATCCTTATCCAAATAAGCACGTACAGAAATCCTGCTTTTAATGGCCTCTTCAATATTCATTATTTCCCTTCATCATTAGTTAAATCCACTGAACAAGTATTTTATCAGAACAATCGATTTTAAATATTTTCGTATGAAGAATATTTAGACTTTTAAGCTACATCTACCTAATGTTAGAATTGTTAAAACAACCTTACGTATTAAACTACTTATATGACTAAACCAATTGTAAAAAACTCAGTTAAAACACGCACCAAAATATTAGATGCGTCTGCTGCACTTTTTAGCAGACATGGCTATAACGGTACAGCGCTAAGGGATATTGCGAAAGCACTCAATATGAAAGCAGGTAGTCTCTATTACCACTTTGACTCTAAAGAACAACTGGTATTAGAAGTACTAACCATCGGCATTAAAAATATTATTCACACGGTCATTGCAGAAGTGGAGGCGCTGCCAAAAGAGAGTACGTCAAAGGAAGTGATGGTGGCAGCGGCAAAAGGACATTTAAACGCCTTGCACGAAAAAGGTGACTATACGTCAACGAGTATTCTCAATTATGGACAACTTCCAACATCAGTGCAGGAAGCGATCTCTGGCGCTGACATCGTTTGCACAGTCACTTCGGCTTCTACACCAGTTTTAAAAGGT
>JAESRY010000125.1 GCA_016764415.1 Cycloclasticus sp.
AAGCAAAAAAAATATTTAAAGAAAGCAAAGTTTTTAAACCTGCCGCGAGCAAGAAAGAATCGAAAGAAAGTTTTTTTGGCCGCCTAAAAAATCAGCTTACAAAAACACGGTCTGGGCTTTCTGATGGCTTAGGTAACCTATTCTTAGGTAAAAAACACATTGATGACGACCTGCTTGAAGAGCTTGAAATGCTTCTTTTAACCGCAGATGTTGGCATTGAAGCCACTCAACGCATTATAAAATCACTCACCGATCGCGTTGCAAGAAAGCAGTTATCAGACACCGAAGCACTAACATCTGCATTACAAGAAGAGATGTTATCTATTTTGGAACCCAATCAACAAGCCCTTAGCATTCCTGAAACAGATGGGCCGTTTGTTATTCTTGTTGTCGGCGTGAACGGCATGGGGAAAACCACCACCATCGGCAAATTAGCCAAACGACTTCAAGGCGAAGGTAAAAGCGTCATGCTTGCAGCGGGTGATACATTCCGCGCGGCCGCTATTGAACAACTACAAGAATGGGGCACCAGAAATAATATAGATGTAGTTGCCCAGCACACCGGTGCAGATTCGGCTTCGGTTATTTATGATGCTTTTGAGAAAGCACGCGCTCGAAACGTTGATGTTCTTATCGCTGATACCGCTGGACGCTTACATACCCAGACCAACCTGATGAACGAACTCAGTAAAATTAATCGCGTTATCAAGAAGATAGACGACAATGCACCGCACGAAGTGATGTTAGTGCTAGATGCAGGTACCGGCCAAAATGCCTTGGCACAAACCACGCACTTCAACAAAGTAACACCCATCACGGGCATTACCCTAACCAAGCTCGACGGTACTGCAAAAGGTGGCATTATTCTCGCTATTGCAAACCAGTTTAATATTCCAATTCGATTTATTGGCATTGGTGAGGGCATTGATGATCTGCGGCCATTTAACGCCGTTGATTTCACCCGCGCATTATTCGATAGCACAAACACCCACCACTAACGTCTTATGCTCCAATTCGTTAATGTTAGTAAACGATACCCAGGTGGTGCCGATGCGCTCAAAAATGTAAGCTTTGAACTAGATAATGGTGAAATGGCCTTCCTTACGGGGCACTCAGGTGCTGGCAAAAGCACCTTGCTTAAGCTTATTGCCGTTTTAGAACGCAGTACGCAGGGGCAGGTTATGTTGGATAATCAAAATATTGGCCGCATCTCTAAACGCTTGGTACCTTACGCGCGTCGTAAAATCGGCATGATTTTCCAAGATCATCGCCTACTTCATGACCGAACTGTATTCGATAACGTCGCATTACCGCTGATTATCGCTGGCATTAGTCACCATGATATTAAACGCCGCGTGAGAGCCGCGCTAGACAAGGTTGGCCTGCTCGGCAAAGAACAACGTTACCCCATTACTTTGTCGGGTGGTGAGCAGCAACGCATTGGCATTGCCCGCGCTGTCGTTAACAGGCCACCGATGATTTTAGCCGATGAGCCGACGGGTAACCTTGACCCTGCGTTGTCCGAAGAGATCATGCGATTATTTGAGCAGTTTAACCAAGTCGGCGTTACGGTTCTAATCGCTAGCCACGATATTGCATTAATTGAACGGATGGGCTATCGCACGCTTCAACTTTCACAGGGCGAAATGGTGGTTGGTCATGGCTAGTCGTCGAAGTAATATTAACAAACCATCTCAACGGTTTAATTTACGTGCTTACCTGCATATCCATTTGCACACGTTTTTCGCCAGTCTAGGGCGTTTTTATAGAGCACCCTTTAACTTTATGATGACTGTTAGCGTTATTGCTATCACCTTATCTCTCCCTTCGGGGCTATTGGTTTCCATCAATAATCTGCAATCATTAAGTGGTCAAATTGATTTAAACAACAATATCTCTGTCTTTCTACACACATCCGTATCGTTGGAAAAAGCGTCTGAATTAACCAACTTAATTCAAAACAATAAGAAAGTTGAACAAACCATTTTGATTAACAAGCAAGCTGCCCTTGAGGAGTTTAAGCAATATAGTGGATTTGGAACGGCTATAAGTGCGCTGGGTGACAACCCTTTACCCCATGTTATCCAAATAACCCCTATCGCGAGCATTAATAATCAGGCTTCTCTTCAGCTATTAGTCGAAGAGCTAAAACAACGGCCTGACATTCAACTCGTGCAAATGGATATGGGCTGGTTAGACCGCCTCAACGGTATTTTAAATATTGCCGAGCGCGGCGTTACCATCATCACTATTTTGCTTGGTTTTGCTGTCTTGTTGATTGTCAGCAATACCATTCGGCTAGAATTACAAAATCGCCGTGATGAAATTGATATCACCCGCCTAGTAGGCGCTACACGCGCTTTTATCATGCGGCCGTTCATCTACAGTGGCTTTTGGTATGGTATCCTTGGCGGTGTATTTTCATGCATACTCGTTAACATATYTGTTTGGATGGTTGATGGCCCAACCAGCGCATTAGCCACCTTATATAGCAGCTCCTTTAGCCTCGCCTTTAYGCCTTTTAGCCACGCTATGTTATGGATCTTCTTTTCAATAGCGTTAGGTGTTATCGGCTCATGGATTGTTGTTAGTCGCTATCTATCTGAGCTGGAAAGCTAGTGCCGTCCAAGCTAGCTACCGCACGGGTATTTCCTTCTAAACGGAACTTTTGCTATAATTGGCAGTCTTATAGTAAGAGTGCTAACAAGAAGACACTTTTAGCCATCTACTTTCAGAGGGATAATATGACACAAGCCTTAGCCATACCTGCCAATTTATCAGCGGGATCTTTAGATGCTTATATTGCATCTGTTTCTGCCGCGCCTGTTCTTAGCGCTGAAGAAGAAAGGGACCTAGCCCGGCGTTTACGCAATAACAATGACCTTGAAGCTGCTCGTACGCTCGTATTATCTCACATGCGTTATGTCATCCACATTGCCAGAAGTTACAACGGATATGGCCTTGCGCTTCCAGACCTTATTCAAGAAGGTAGCATCGGCTTAATGAAAGCCGTAAAACGCTTCGACCCAGAAATGGGTGTGCGCTTAGTATCTTATGCCGTTCATTGGATTAAATCTGAAATTCATGAATTCGTTATTAAAAACTGGCGTATCGTAAAAATTGCGACAACCAAAGCGCAACGTAAATTATTTTTTAATCTAAGAAAGCACAAACGAAACCTTGCTTGGTTGAACGAAAATGAAGCGGATGCAATTGCTAGCGATTTAGGTGTCGATAAATCTGCCGTGTATGAGATGGAAAAACGCCTCAGCAACTTTGACATGGCATTTGACGGTCATCAAGATGACAATACTGATTCTGATGAAGTGACTTACACACCTGCTTCATTCGTTACTAAAGAAGAACATGACCCAGCGTCAGTTGTGGAAGCTCATAACGAGAAAGAACATCATTCAACTCAATTACATGCCGCGCTAAATAATTTAGATGAGCGTAGTCGGTCGATATTATCTGAGCGTTGGTTAGGTGATAATAAGCCAACCCTTCATGACTTAGCCGCAAAACATAAAGTCTCAGCTGAGCGTATTCGTCAACTTGAAAAGAATGCGATGAATAAAGTTAAAGCCGAATTAATGGGGAAGGCTTTAGTCCCCATTCAATGAGACTTATGCCCCTTGGGTATAAAGCCGACACATGGGAAAAGCTTTAGTTCCCATTCAATGAGACTTATGACTGCATGGACGCAGGACGACTATAGGGATATAGGAGGTAGAGTAATGCAGGAGCAATTACCGAGGTAGAGCACCAAAAGTAGGCGCTTTAGGCGACGCAGGACAGGAAATGCTCCCGGCATTTCTTCTGCATACACCACATCCTTGTGGTTAAGCAGTTGCCGATGCCCTTTGGGTATAAAGCCGACACATGGGGAAATCTTTAGTGCCTGTTCAATAACGATCTGAAACCATATGCATTCAAGGGCGTTTTCAGCGGTACATCAGCGTAAACAACATCCGCTTGGATTTAAACGTTATCTAGAGGCTTTTTGCTTAAAGCGTAAAGTCAGTTGCTTGTCTTTTTGAATCCAATCGACGTGTTTAAGAAAGCTCATTCCCAATAATACTGCTTTACCATTCATATGAGGATTTACGTGCGCTGGAACATTCTTTAACTCAATCGCGCCTAATTGAACCGAATCAAGTATCACGCGATAAACCACGATATCGCCATTAGCCGTTCGAGTTCTCTGTGGCGTACCTTCAGTTAAATTCATTTCTTCCGCAACTTCCGCAGGAATGCTGATATTCGTGGCACCCGTATCTAATATAAACGTTGCCCACGTATCATTCAATTTACCATTTGCAATATAATGCCCTTGACGATTTTGCTTCAAAACAACTTCGGCCGTACCATCTGTTGCATAGATGACATCAGGGTTCTCGTTCGGGTTGGTTTTTTTCTCTAAATACCGGTCAAAGCCTATAACCAACATCGCCAACAAGCCAAGCCAGGCCAGCGAAACAACCATTTTTGAGATTTTATTATTCGGCTCGACACTTTTCATCACAATAGAAACAACTGCCTCTTACTGATTTTTCATTGACGTTAGTAATGTCAAAAAACCCGTAGCATCCTCAATATCTTTTTCCTTCGCTAGGGCCAGCCATTTACTGGCTTCTTTTCGCTGATCATTAGAGCTAGTAGCCAAGCCCTTTCCGTAGTTAGTCGCTAACAGTACACCTATACTAAACTGTGCATTTCCATCACCTTGCACAGCCGCCTTTTCAAACCACTTAGCTGCTTGCATCAAATCACGCTCTACGCCCATGTTCTTTTCATAAGCCATGGCCAGCTGATATTGACCACGCGAATCACCTAGCTTTGCCGCTTTTCTAAGCCAAGCGATGGATTGCTTTAAATCCCTCTTAACGCCTTGACCTTCCTCATATATATTCGCAAGATTAATCAACGCTGACGTATTGTTTTTTTCAGCTAATTTCAGCCAAATTTCACGCGCCTCTTGGTATTGTCCCATTTTATATTTTGCATAAGCCTCAAGCGACTGAACAGCTTGAACACTGTTGGTATCACGTCCTTCAGTAAACTCATTCGAGGCTGTAAAACCGCCGGCATACACCGTTCCCAATGCGCCAAATTGGAAAACTATAAATAGACTAACAATCCATTTCATTTTAGATTCCAACAAACTTTAGATGTAATGATCAATCAATAAAGCCGCGAACAAGACCATCAAATAAACAATGGAAAACCAAAAAGCTTTCATCGCAATGACATCATCAGCGGTTTTTTTCAGCAACACAGCGTAATAAAGAAAAGTGAAACCCAAAACAACGGCGATTATTAAATAAAACAAACCACTCATGCCAGTTAAAAATGGCAGGATACTAACCAAAATTAACAAAACCGTATAAAAAACGATATGTAAACGGGTGAAGTCTGCGCCGTGAGTTACCGGTAACATTGGAATATCTGCCTTCGCATATTCATCACGTCGTGCGACTGCTAAGGCCCAAAAGTGCGGTGGCGTCCAAATAAAGATAATCAGGAAAAGCAATAAGGCATGTGGGTCAATAGTGCCTGTAACCGCACACCAACCAAGAACAGGGGGAGCAGCACCTGCAGCGCCACCAATAACAATATTTTGTGGTGTCGCGTGTTTCAGATATATCGTATAGACCACCGCATAACCGATAAGCGATAAGAAGGTTAAGAACGCCGTTAACTCATTCACCAGAAAAACTAAAATCGCCATAGCGATAAAGCCAAGAGTAAGGGCAAAGCCCATCACTTGTTTACCGTTTAAGTCACCATGCGGCAACGGCCTTCCTTTAGTACGAGCCATCTTTGCATCGTATTTTTGATCTAGGAAGTGATTAATGGCAGCAGCAGATGACGCAGCTAGGCCAATGCCAATAGTGCCGAAAATTAGCGGTTGCCACGGCACCATACCCGGTACGGACAAAAACATGCCGACCACCGCAGTAAAGATTATTAGCATCACTACTTTTGGCTTACAAAGTTCGTAATAGCTTTTCCAACCGATGTTATTCATAGTATTGTCGATGGTTTGATCAGTCAAAATATTGCCTTACTTATCGTTGCGTTTTGTTGAGCCTAAAGTTCACATATACCAGGCTAAGAAGTAACATCGCTGCTACTGCATTATGCGCCACAGCGGCGTGTAGAGGCAAATTTAGCAGTACATTTACAATGCCAAGCAAGACTTGTGTCGTTAACATCACCGTTACTAACAAGGCTTCTTTTATCGCACTGATTTTAAATAACATCAATGCTAATACACTCAGTACCAACGTTGTCAGTAATGCGCCTATCCTGTGTACCCAGTGTATTGCCGCCCGCGCTTCATTCGCTAGCACACCAAATTCGTAATCAACGCCTAAGCCACGCCATAAAACAAACCCTTCTTTATAATCGACATCAGGGTTCCAAGAGTTTCCGAAACACGTCGGGAAATCTGGGCAGGCTAAG
>JAESRY010000189.1 GCA_016764415.1 Cycloclasticus sp.
TCAACATGCCCGCCATAAACGCACCCATCGCCATAGACAAGTTAATATGCTCTGCAATCAGGGAGATACCAAGAACAATTAAGATTGCCGATGCGGTAAACACCTCTGGTATTTTGGTTTGCGCAATACGATGAAGAATAGGATGTAAAAAATAGCGGCCCAATAATATAACTAACAACAAAATGACTATCGCTTCACCTAGCGCAAGCCCAATATTTTCACTCACGCTTAGCTCCGGCATACTTAAGAATGAAACCATCGCTAATAGAGGAACCACTGCCAAGTCTTGCAATAACAAGATAGAAAATGTTGTACGGCCATAGGTTGATTTGAGCATGTGTTGTTCGCTCAGCAATTGCAAAACGAACGCCGTAGATGAAAGGGCCAGCGCCGGGCCGATGATGACAACTGCTCGAAGAGGTAGGTCAAATACGTAATATGCAATAGCGGTCAGTACAGCACCTGTTATCAATACTTGTAGCGTACCTAATCCAAAGACCATTTTTTTCATTTGCCAAAGGCGAGAAGGTTTAAGCTCTATACCAATCACGAATAAAAGAAAGGCAATACCTACTTCCGCTAGGCTGCTAATTTCATCAAGACTGCTAATCAACCCGAGACCGGATGGACCAACAATTAAACCTGCAATTAAAAATCCAGGGACAGCGCCTAACCGAATGGCCTGACATGCAGGCACAACGACCACCGCGGCCGTTAGAAGAATAATTAAATCACTAAGATACGCTGATGACATGACCTTCTAACATGTTTCTATGAGGTTTGTCTTCGGCAGAACCGAAGAATCATGTAGCCAACAATTCCAGAAGCAAATGAAGCCACAAGAATGGCTAGTTTATCTGTGTATTGAAATAAACTGTCATCCATAAAAGCAAGCGTGGCAATGAACAGACTCATCGTGAAACCAATGCCGGTCAGAACGGATACGCCGTATAGCTGAAGCCAGTTGGATTCGTCTGGTAATGTGGCAAGTTTCAACTTTATAGCTAACCAACTGAAGCCAAACACGCCTATTTGTTTACCTAAAAACAGCCCTAGCATAATGCCAACGGGTACAGAGCCCGACATTTGCTGTAAGGATATGTCGGTCACATTCACACCTGCATTAACGAACGCAAATAAAGGCAAGATGAAAAAGGCCACCCAAAAGTGCAGACCATGTTCAATCTCTTTTAGTGGAGAAAACTCCACACCATCTTCGTTTTTACCTTTCATCGGTATGGTAAATGCCAACGCTACCCCAGCTAATGTTGCGTGCACGCCAGACTTAAGTACGCTCACCCATAACACCCACCCAACAATAAAATAGGCCGCTTTTTTGCTGACACCTAGAATATTCAAAACAACAAGAATAGTTAAAGACACTGCCGCAACAGTTATTGAAAGTGTTGATAAATCCGCTGTATAAAAGATAGCAATAATAACGATAGCCCCTAAGTCATCAATAATAGCCAATGCCATTAAAAACACCTTAAGAGATACGGGAACACGCTTGCCCAATAACGATAATATGCCTAGTGCAAAGGCAATATCAGTTGCCGTGGGTATAGCCCAACCATCTACAGCTAGTGAGTTATCTTGGTTAAAGGCATAATAAATCATGGCAGGAACAACCATGCCTCCAATAGCAGCAAAACCTGGTAAAGATACTTGGCGTATCGATGACAAATGCCCTTCTAAAATTTCACGCTTAACTTCCAAGCCAATCAGTAAAAAGAAGAGTGCCATCAATCCATCATTAACCCAATGATAAAGCGATTTATCTAATTCCAAAGGACCGATCTTAATTTCTACAGGTATGTGTAGGAAATACTCATAAACCGGCGACATAAATGAATTACTAAATAGCAGCGCTAATATCGTTGCAAAAATAAGCAAGATGCCACTGGCTGATTCTTTCTTTATAAATTCATCTAACATACTCCGCTCTCCTTTCTTCCTTAGTTAAACAGCATGTTGTTTGCCGCCTTAATAACGGTGGCGGTAATTGGGTTTGTAATACGACGTTCAACAGAGATGGCATAAAATGACTCTTTAATCTCTGTCACCTCGCCAATGGCTTTAACTTTATATTGCTCTTCAACCTCATTACGAAGCACTGTTGGAGCTATAAACATCCCCACACCTTTCTGACCAAACGATTTCATCAATGCACTATCGTCAAACTCGGCAACTATTTTTGGATGAAGGCGCGTTTTGGTTATCCATTGATCAATATCAGACCGTAGCTGTGTTCCTCGGGTTGGCAATAAAATAGGTGCGCCATTTAAACAGCCTGGAAAAGCTCCGTTTAATTCACTAATGATTGATTCTTTGGCAAAAAAACTGACCGTACATTCACCGAGCTTATGACTAAACCCACGCGTACTAACAGTACTCGGTATTCGCCGGTCAGCTATAACTAAGTCAAGACGATGAACAGCCAAATCGGCAAGTAGTGTATCAAGACCGGTCTCCTTACATACCAAACGAGTTGGCGTTTGCATTTGCAGTGCGGGCAATAAAATTCTCTGCGCAATAGATTTAGGAACAACATCTGCAACGCCCACTCTAAATATCTGCGGGCGTTCTTCAGGCTCATTCTGTAGCATCTGTTCCAACTCACTACCCAGTGAAAAAATCTCATCTGAATAATTTAAAACCAGTCGGCCTATTTCTGTGATTTCTATATTACGTCCCGACTTAGTAAATAGCTCTACATCTAAGCTTGCTTCTAACAGACTCAATTGACCGCTGATCGTTTGTGGAGTGATGTGAAGCCGTTCGCTCGCTTTTGCAATACTGCCTTCTTTAGCAACTACCCAAAAATAGTGTAAGTGCTTATAGTTAATCATAACGCGCCTTTAATCATCGATATTTACGATGAGTATAGTACAAAGAATCGAGTTTATCTAATTATTTCGAGCGGCAATCATCTTCTTATTGGTCTTGCTAGAATTGGTTTTGAAGTTAGATTGAAGCACCACCTGCCGAGGAACCAGATGAAAAAGAAACGTCAGTTAACATGCGACGCTATAACTCGCCCTAAAAGGACGAGTCATTTTCAATTATTTGCGAGCAATTTTAAAATATTTCAGCGAAGACGAAGTGCCTATAAAAGTCATTTCATATCTTCAAGTATGGGTTCAAGGCAACCTCATGATAATGTCAAATGTAAGTTAACATGCAGTTTTTATAACTATTTATTATTCATAAAAAAGCCCCAACAACAAAGCATTGAAGCTGTAGTTTTATTGCTTGTTACTTAATATTAGCGCAAAACTCAGTATGAATTAATGAAGAAGATTTTTNNNAAATGCCTTCTTAAAAGAGGGCCGCTCCATACATCGAGCATACCATTTTTTTAGATTAGAAAATTTGTCATCGACTTTAAAACCATAGGTATTAGCAAGGGTGAACCTAGGAATCAAAGCGCAATCTGCCACGGAAAATTCAGTGCCGAARAAATCTTTATTACCAAGCTTTTCASCTAAATATGACTGTGCTTTCAACCAACCYTTTGCTGTCGARTTTTYAAGCTGTTCGTCYACKTTAGAGTTTGGGTTTTCTCGTGCRTATTTTATGTAGGGAAATAATAYTTTTCCTAARCTCGTGTCACTGTACTTTTGAATCTCTCTAATAACSGCCCTTTCTTCAGGSGTTCCRTCMATTAAATTTATTTCYGRGTATTTATCCAATAAGTATTCAACAATTAAAGCTGAATCATAAACAACTAATTCACCCGCCACCAACACAGGCACCGTGGCAYTYGGGTTTAAAGACACTACATCAGGATGTTTTTTYYCTAATTCAACTTGAATTTCATTAACKGGCAGKTCRCTTTCAAAAAGAAATAGGCGAACCTTCCAACAAAAAGGGCAGTCAGGTCGTTGATATAAGGTTAATTGGTTAATAGAAGCCATCGCTAAATATTTCGTAATCTTAAGTCATGTAGGTGTTCTTTTAATGAATCGATGCGATCATTCCCCCAGAACACTTGATCTTCAAGTGTAAAAGATGGCACGCCAATCACGCCCTTAGATTGAGCGTCYTCCCAATTTTCACTCAAGCGTTCAACAAAAGATGGGTTATTAATGGCTKCTTCAACTGCTTTACGTGGAAGWCYAATCCTATCGGCGACCTCTAAAAGGACAGCTATGTCCCCGATATTGCGTCCTTTAGCCCATTCTTCACGCATTACCTCTACGACAAATGGCTTCAACAATCCTTCATTCTCAGCTGCAARCGAAACTAACCCAGCCATTGTTGGGTCTGTTTCTACAGGGGGTGGWGAGAAAGGTATCCCCATTTTTTTACAACTACGAGCGACATCCTGCCTAACCAAATGAATTTTTTTCTTCACCCTGTCGGGRGATGAACGTCCACTCCAGCCGCCAAATGGCTTCCATAKTAAATTCACTTTATATTCWTCAAAAATTGAAAACATGGTTTTAGATGCTAAATAACAATACGGGCTTCTAAAGTTAAAATATACGTCCAAGTCCATCGATGCATTTGGTGCTTTTTTYTCTYCATTCATATCGTTCCCCTTTATTTTTTCTCTCTATGATTTTCAACGAATTGTTGTCTTATAGCTGGCCAGGCATCASCCCCAACAKCCYTAAGTTCTTCTATTTGTTTATGTGAAAAATCATCCACRACTGCTCGTTGGTAGGAATCACGACTACTTACTCGTGTATACCAACTCTTGGTAGATGGATATGCATCTAAGAGTTTGAGCCAACCAAATTGATCTATGGTCTGAAAGTAAGGAGCCATCGCACAATCCGCTATTCCAAATTCATTACCTGACAGCCAATTYTCATCTTTCATCGCCTCTTCTATCATTTTGAAAGTGTCTTGATAAACCTTTACCGCGCCTTTAATATCTGGAGCATCTARCCCCATAGCAAGTAAACGTCGTTGACGTTCTCGACGMGGCTCTTCRGGGATTTTGTTAATAATTTCYTGCTGTTCCTCAGGGCTTTTCTTTAACAAWGTTGAGCGCATCACTAATGGCCACTGTAACGCGCCACAAGAAGGGTGCAACTTATTATCAATATGCTTTAACCAAAGACGCATTTTAAACCTTGCATAGGGTGAAGTTGGACGAAGAGGTAYCTGTGGAAAGGCATCCTCAAGATACTCGCAAATAATTGATGACTCTATAATGACCTTGTCGTCGTGWACTAACGTTGGTACAACGCCCAGTGGGTTTAGTGACAAATACCAAGGTTCTAAATTTTCTTTATTTTGCAAATCGATWGGGTGCGCTTCCCARTCCAAACCTTTTTCTGCYAGAACAATTCGAACTTTCTGTGCGCATGGTGACATTGGGTGTGTGTATAGCGTAATCAAAATAATACCTTTNATAGGGTTGGTTTTGGTATTACKAAGTATACTCCTGCAAAATTGCTGYTAATATAARTAAAATTGCGTAATGAGAATGCAAAAATGCAGYTTAAATGGGATGATATTAGGTATCTTGTTCTACTAGCACGACATGGGCGAATGAATATCGTTGCCAAAGAAGTAGGCGTAAACGTTACAACWGTATCTAGGCGGCTAAAATCTCTTGAAGAAAMGCTCGGCACAAAGCTTTTTAGTCGAGTKGACCATCGTTATTATCCTACMGAKCCTTTACAACATGTATTAGCTAAAGCRGAGTCCGCTGAACGTGAAATTGGTTATTTTCAACATGAGCTTATGGAGCAGGATGCTGCGTTGCAGGGACGCTTACGAATCACATCTATACATAATTTTATAAATTTCTATTTATTACCCCGGCTAAATTCATTTTATGAACRGTAYCCGATGATTGAACTTGAATTGATTGCTGATAGYGAACAATTAGACTTAACACGTTATGAAGCAGACATAGCCATTCGAATGGGACGACCAAATCAACAAAGCATTGTGACTCGACGATTAAGCAAACTTTATTACTCGCCATATGTACATAAGAGTCTATTTTCAAGTGAGCTCTCAATCGAGGAAATGCCTTGGGTGTTGTATGAGGAGAGATTCAATCAGCTTCCCGAAGCGCGTTGGCAGCGGGAAAACTTCCCAGATGTTAAAGCAAATCTGTACTGTAATGTCGGGCCAGCGATGCTATCCGCAGTGCAGAATAAATTAGGGGTAGCCTTTTTGCCGTGTTACATGGCGCATAAGGAGCAAAATTTAATTTGTCTCCAGGAGCCTATTGTGCATAGAGAGCTATGGACTTTAGTGCATCCAGATAGACGCCACTTAGCTAAGATTAGAGTTTTTTTGGAGTGGTTGGATTCGCAAGTTAATTCTGACGACGATTTATTTAAAGGCGGTATTTAAATCAATCAATCTCAATTCCTCGGTTGCAGAAGACGGCAAAAAAGTCACATGAAGTCTCAACCCTACTTCAACATGCTGCGTCACAAAAAAGTCCCAACACCGCTAAGGCAT
>JAESRY010000126.1 GCA_016764415.1 Cycloclasticus sp.
TATTAAATGAAACACCTAAACGCTCAATATTTTCAACATATTCTAAGAAGTAAGTACCTGTTCCATAATAAGTTGAAATGATAGGCAAATGATCATGCAAATTTTGGTAATAAAAAGCTATTTCACTGCCATTAAATAAATCAGGCATAAACTTTCTAATCGCTAAACCATACTGGCCACCCTTCGCCCATTTAGAACCAACTTGGGACAACCTGCCGCTCACCAAGCCACAATGTCTCCCATCAGGTGAAATACAAGCCCCGACTCCAGCTAGTGGATCGAATGGCCCAGGCGCACCTGATGCTTCTCCAATCACACCATTACCCGCATCATCAAAACCACCGCCTTTACCAACACCATCAAGCGTTGTCCAAAAAGATCCTGCTGGATCAAGTTCTATTGGATCAAAATCAAATAAGTAAAAAGATTCAACTGTCCACTCATCACCAATATTTACCGAAAGGTATGCCGCATTAGTACCAATAAACGCATCTTTAAGAGCACGACCCGGCTGCCTTAATTTATTTAAATCAACTGTATTAATGTCGTTAATAGAGCCTTGGATGAATGTGTTTTCACCCCAACTGATGACTTGCTTACCCAGCCTGATATTAATTTGGTCATTATCACCAAAATAGCCGTAAACAAAGGCGTCGGTAAAGGCACCTTCAGTGACTAGTTTATCTTGGGCATCTTTGGCAAGGTTTTCATTGTCATAAACGTAGTCATAAAAATAATTACCACGGACTAACAAACCAACGTTTTGATACTCCAATGAAAGCGTACTCGAACCACGAACGGCATTACTAAACACGTCCCCCGCTTCATCAAAGTTCCTATTACCGTATGCTTGCGAAGAACCTTTATCAGCATCTTCGGTCCGCATTGCTATCCCGTACGTTAGGTCCGTATCAAATGAGCCTTTAACATCACCTTGGTGAAAGCTAAACGCCTGAACGGTTCCAACTTGAGATAATAAAAGCGCCGAGCCTAAAGCCATGCTCGCACTTAATTTTATAAATGATTTCTTCATGAAACTCCCCTTGTTAGATTTTATATACACCTTATTAACACTGGTGTTGTATAAACACTACACTCATTAGTGCCGACAAGTACATAAAAAAGCACGCGAGTGACTAAAGTCATAGACATAAACGATATATATATATATGCATAATTATTCCTTATTCGGCCTTCAAACTAACCAGGCTAACCTTAAAAGATTGCGAATAAATACAGCCAAAACGCATCACAGATATAAAAGAACAGTCTTATATGGGCACAAAAAAGCCCCAACACCGCTAAGGCATTGAGGCTAATTTAGTTGGTGGGCCTTGAAGGACTTGAACCTTCGACCAATGGATTATGAGTCCACTGCTCTAACCAACTGAGCTAAAGGCCCAATAAGGTTTATTCTGTAGAGTCTATAAAGCTACGAAGGTGCTCTGTACGCGATGGGTGACGTAGTTTACGAAGCGCTTTTGCTTCAATTTGACGAATTCGTTCACGCGTTACATCAAACTGTTTACCCACTTCTTCAAGTGTATGGTCGGTATTCATGTTAATACCAAAACGCATTCTAATCACTTTTGCTTCACGCGCCGTCAGGCCAGCAAGTACTTCTTGTGTTGATTCCCTTAGACTTTCGATGGTTGCTGAATCGACTGGAGATACGGCATTTGCATCTTCAATGAAATCACCCAAGCTTGAGTCTTCATCATCACCAATCGGTGTGCCCATTGAAATAGGCTCTTTAGCGATTTTAAGCACTTTACGTACTTTTTCTTCTGGCATTTCCATTTCAATCGCTAGTTCTTCAGGTGTCGCTTCACGGCCTTTTTCTTGAAGAATTTGACGTGAAATACGATTTAATTTATTAATCGTTTCAATCATATGCACAGGAATACGGATGGTTCGTGCTTGATCGGCAATCGAGCGCGTAATTGCCTGGCGAATCCACCACGTTGCATAGGTTGAAAACTTATAACCACGGCGGTATTCAAACTTATCAACCGCTTTCATTAGGCCAATATTGCCTTCTTGAATAAGGTCTAAGAACTGAAGGCCCCGGTTAGTGTATTTTTTGGCAATGGAAATCACTAAGCGTAAGTTTGCTTCTACCATTTCACGTTTAGCACGGCGCAATTTCGCTTCACTGATAGATAAACGACGATTAATGTCTTTAATTTCTGACGTGCTCAAGCCGCTTTCTTTTTCTAATTTTGCCAGTCTAAGCTGTGCTTTTTTAACTTCATTGAAGTTTGCTTTTATAAATGGAACAAAATCTGCATCCGTTTTTAGAAGCGCTTCAAGCCAACTTAAATCACTTTCATTTTTGACGAAGCCATCAATAAACATTTTACGTGGCATTTTTGCTTGCTTAACGCAAACATTCAACATGGTTTTTTCTTGCGCCCTAACCAGTTCAATGCACTGACGCATGATGTTTGTTAGTAGTATGAAGAAACGTGGCGTAAACTTCAGCGCCATGAATAGCAACGCTAATTCAGTATAGATTTTTTCTGTTTTTTCAGACGAATAGCCGTGCTTTTTAAACGTTGTTTTGACCTTTTTATATTTGACCACAATTTCATCGRCACGAACTTTCATGTCCGCAACGGTTATCGGCGGTATTATTGGTGCGTTCTCATCTTTTGGCGGTGCTGGTTGGGTGTAGTCGTAATCGTCTTCTAAATCTATAAAATCAGGAAGATAATCAGACAAACGTAAGTCTTCGCTTTTAATTCGTTCGAATATGGCAAAAAATTCTTCAACAACTGCTGGGTAACGAATGATTGCAGACAGCATTTCGTGCTGGCCTTCTTCAATACGTTTTGCAATGTCTAACTCGCCTTGACGCGTTAATAAACCCACTGTTCCCATTTCACGCATATACATACGGACTGGATCAGTTGTTCTACCTAACTCTTTATCAACCGTTGCTAACGCAACCGCCGCTAATTCTGCCGCCGCTGACTCATCAACTATTTGAACTACTGCACCCTCAGACACTGTGTCTGTTTCCGGAGGCACTTCGTGTACTCCAATCCCCATATCTGAAATCATGCTGATGATTTCTTCAATGCGCTCAGGCTCTACATCTTGTGGCAAATGATCGTTAACTTGCGTATATGTTAAGTAGCCTTGCTCATGCCCTTTAGTGATAAGAGCTTTGATCTTGGAAGTTTGTTCTACCTGCTGTTCTTTATCCATCTGATTCCCGTGAAATAAATCACAATTTTTATTCGACTGAACCGACTATTGTAGCAGACTTTTGAAATTTATCTACAAGGCGGCTTTCTATTTAAGTAACTCTTTAAACTCTTTCTTTTCCTCGTCTGTGAGGGTGCTTGCTCGCGATGATAGTTCATCGTATCGGCTTTTTCTGGCTTGCTCTTTTAGCCGCTCAATAGCGCCTAAGAATTCCTGTTCGGATAGCTCACTGGCTATCAGCTTTTCTTCCGCAAAAAGCATATTGATTGTTTTTTCGTATTCGCTACCTCTGAATCTTTCTAGCAACATGGCGGGAGAGACAGCCACCTCTTCGTGCAAAATATCCAATATGTTCTTCAATAATGCCATACCCGGCACATCTATCGCCAACCAAGACTCATCAGCCGCTATTTTTTCTGCTAACTGCGGCTCATGAAGCAATATTGTCATCAAATGGCGCATCACAGACGGGCTCTTTTTCGCACTTCTACGGGAGGCTTGGCTTGAGCCAAATCTTGGCCTTGCCGAAGCACCACGCTCCTGCCTCCCTATTTGGGTTATATGGCTTAATTGTTTTTTCATTAACTCTGAGAAAGCACCGGCCGGCAACGTATTAAGTAGCGGCTTGGCTTGCTCAGCAAAACTCGCACGCCCTTCTATATTTTCTAGCGCGTGTTGCTTAGCCAAATAATCAAAAAAGTAACTGGACAAAGGACTTGAACGCTCAATTAACTGCTCAAAATGCTCTGCGCCTTGTTCACGAATAACACTGTCAGGGTCTTGCCCCTGATCTAACAATAAAACCTTGATTTGCCGGCCACTGCGCAAAGCAGGCATTGCATTAATCACCGCGCGCCAAGCAGCTTTTTGCCCCGCCGAATCACCGTCCATACAAATAACCAATTCAGACACCGAACGAAACAACAAATCAACGTGTTCACGAGTAATAGCCGTTCCCAGCGCCGCTACTACATTCGTAATGCCTTGTTGATAAAGCGAAATAACGTCTAAATACCCTTCAACCACAATAAGATGCTGAATTTTATTCGTGGCTTTTAGTGCTTCGTACAAGCCATACACTTCACGGCCTTTATGATACAAAGGTGTTTCTGGGGAATTTAAGTATTTCGGCTCTCCCTGGTCAAACACACGCCCACCAAAACCTATCGTTTGCCCGCGTTTGTTGCGTATCGGGAACATGATTCTTTCTCGAAAGCGGTCATAGGTTTTATTGTTTTCATTCGTAACAACCAAGCCCAGTTCGCGCAACTCACTTAAGCTTTCTTCATTTTGGCCTAGTGAGGACAATAAATTATCCCAACCTGGTGGAGCAAACCCCAACTGGTAGACTTTAGCCACTTCGCCGGTTAAACCCCTTTTTTTCAGATAATCACTGGCCATGCTGGCTTGAGCATGTTGACGTAATTGTTGCTGGTAAAAACCTGCTGCTTGCTCATTCATTTTCGTTAGCGGTGCTAGGTCTCTTTTTGGCTGACTAGGCTCAAACCCTTGTTCTCGTATAACTTCAACACCTGCCCGGCTGGCCAACTCTTCTATCGACTCTACAAAATCTAAATGGCTGTATTCCATCAAGAAACTAATGGCCGAACCACTCGCCCCGCAGCCAAAGCAGTGGTAAAACTGCTTATCTTGGCTGACTGTAAAGCTCGGTGTTTTTTCGTTATGGAATGGGCAGCAAGCAGAGTAATTTGCACCCTTTTTTTTCAGCGGCAACAAGCTGTCAATAACGTCAACCACATCTGTTCGGGCTAACAAGTCATCGATAAAGTGTTGTGGAATTCGGCCCGCCATCATTAAGGTATATTCTTTGAGCTATGTTTCAAGATTGAAGTCAGTAGCTACATTAACAAGCTTTTTAGATTTTTGAAATATTTAGCCAAATAAAACTCGTACGCTTGCGGCTTATAACAAAAAAAGGCGCGAGATTCAGCTGTAAAATTTTTTGAGGGTACGCTACGAAAGCGTCGGGGATTTAAGCTAGTTTAGCTTTTATTTTTCCGCTCGCCGCACCCATATCAGCACGACCTTGTAATTGAGGCCTTATGATGCCCATCACCTTACCCATGTCTTTCATGCCTTGCGCACCAGACTTGGCTATGGCTTGATCAATCAACTGGTCAATTTCATCGTTTGTCAGTTGCTGAGGCAAGTAGTTCTGAATGATGGGGATCTCATTTTGCTCAATGGTGGACAAATCATCACGGCCAGCTTTATCAAACGCTTCAATTGAGTCGCGACGTTGCTTAACCATTTTATCCAGCAGTTGAAGAACTTGCTGATCGTTTAGCTCAATGCGTTCATCCACTTCTTTTTGCTTGATAGCAGCAAGAATCAGACGAATAACGCCGAGCTTTACTTTTTCCCTTGCCTTCATCGCTGTTTTCATATCCTCACGGATACGAAGTGACAAAGTTAGCGTGGAATCGCTCATTTAAATAGCGACGCTTAAGGGGTTTTAGCTACGGCCGCGGCGTAGATTATTTAACGCGCGACGTGTACGAGATAGGCCTTTTAAATGACGCTTTACAGCAGCGGCAGCTTTGCGCTTACGCTCTGCAGTTGGTTTTTCGTAAAACTCACGCTTACGTGATTCAGCCAAAACACCGGCTCTTTCACACGTACGTTTAAAACGACGTAAAGCAAAATCAAATGGTTCGTTATCTTTAACGCGAACTGAAGGCATGTATGTCTCTCTTCTTAAAATTTAATATGTAAATGGACGCCGAATTATACATGGACAACAAGAACATGCCAACACTTCACGCAGATTATGCTCTCTATGCGTAAATGGCTAAGATGCAACTACTGCAGATACATGACATATTCTGCAATTTATTGACTTTAACGCCCCGCTTAAAACGAAAACGGACTTAGCAAAACCAAGCCCTTTGGGATTTTATATATCTGCAATATTTAGCCAAGTATCGTGTTTGTTACACGCACTTAACACATAAATTCGACCGCTATAATCAAGAGAAAACTGCGATATTGGCGCCTTATCCTTCATTGGATCAAACATTTTTTCGTCCATGAACTCAAATTTATCATTCAAAATCATGTGTTTGACAATGTAGTGCTCATAGCCCGTCATTCCATGCGGCGTTATCACTTCGATGTCTTTTCCAGATACTTCAATTAATGGTAAATGCCCACCCACTTTTTTACTCCAACGGCCTGGTGCATCCTTGGTG
>JAESRY010000190.1 GCA_016764415.1 Cycloclasticus sp.
CGACTTGAAACAATGGAGGCATTGTGGGATTCACTCACTCGCGAACCTACTGGAATTAAATCACCTAAATGGCATGAAGATATACTCTCTAATAGAAAAGAAAAAATAGAAAGTGGTAATGCTGATTTTATATCGCTAGAAGAATTAAAATCAAAGCATATGAAATGAATATCAAGCATATTCAGGTATTATCAGAGGCAGAAGCTGATCTTAAAGATGGAAAGCTATTCTATGAAACCCAAGAGCAAGGTGTTGGTGAATATTTTTGGGGCTCGCTTTTATCAGATATAGAATCATTAATCATACACGCTGGAGTTCACTCCAGGGTATATGGTTATTACAGAATGTCTTCGAAGAGATTCCCATATTCAATTTATTACGATTTAAAAGGCAATACAGCATATCTTATTGCCGTACTACCAAAGCGAAGAAAGCCTAATTGGGTTCATAGTAAGCTGAGTAGAAATAGCTAACTAATAATCAGGGTCAGAGTTGAAAGTCTGGCGCCATTTCTTTTTAGATATCTTCTTTAAGTGATTCTAAGTATAAAGTATCAGGGCAAATATCATGTTCATGTGGCCAGACAATTGTTCCATCATAGGGTTTGACCTGATTGAAGTAATTTGAGTTTTTTAACTCCTTAAATACACCAAAATCTAGCAAGCTGGAGCAATCATAAATACCTTTTCCCCGTTGGTAAATACAAGGGATAATTTATAATTATTTAAGGCTGATACTTCCTTTACTCTTGGGTTCATTTTTTTATTTCAAGGGGTCTATTTTATAAGGTTGTTCACCTGATACAGCTAATTCCCAATCAGCCATTAACTCTTCTTTATGTATTTCTATCCATGCTTGAAGTAACTTCATCTTTGTAGATGGGATTCCTCCATCAAGAACGTTACTGTCTGCTGTTGACACAACAACTTCATCTCCGGAATATTTAACATGAATATGCGGAAGGTTGTGTTGGGCTTTGAAGTTGAATTGCCCTTCTTTTTTTGTGAAGCGCTTATTAACCTGCGTTATTTTTGATGAGCTGCGTCGTATGCAATAAATGCAAAGACGCTAACAACGACAAGTAAAACTATAGTAGATAGTAATTCCATATTTATAGCTCCTTTAATGATGTAATTAAATGCTCAATTCGCTTATGAACGAATAGTGCAGAAAAGGTAATAATTGCTATGCCAATTATTGCACCATATGCTTTTAGGTCAGATGTCTCGCCAGCATTTGACAGCAACCAACCTACTAACGATATATCAGATACCACTATAACGCCAAGCCAAAATTTTAGGTAGGCTATTGTTTCCTTGACTATATCTAGTTGTGACATAGTAGTTATTTTAACTTGTATATAAAAAAAGTGCCATTCTGTCTTTCTTCCAGTAGGCTGCGGCTGAGGTGAAATAATTAATAATTATAATAATTTGAGGTTCCCCTAAAATAACGGAAGGATTAACTAAAGGGCGTTAGCCCGTTCATATTCATCTGGACTCACATAGCCTAGATACGAATGCCTTCGTTGTCGATTGTAGAATACTTCGATATATTCAAATAAGCTTTGTTTGGCCTGCTCTCTAGTCCGGTAATCTTCATCATCGACCAATTCAGTTTTAAGTGTACCAAAAAAGCTTTCGGCAACAGCATTATACCCAAAGCACTTCGTGGGGCAGGCTCTCATAACACTCACCTTTTCGGCTCATGCTCGCTAGCATGTTGTTTTTCCTAAGCAACCGCTGATAATCACCTGATGCGTAGGTGCTTCCTTGATCAGAATGTACGATAACAGCTTGTTCACTACAGTTACGACGAACCGCGGCCATTTGCAACGCATCAACCACTAACTTTGTGTTGTTACGATCACTCATGCCCCAGCCAATAACTTGGCGTGAATACAAGTCGAGTATCATTGCGAGGTATAACCAGCCCTGGCGTGTTCGGATGAACGTTGTATCSGAYACCCATTTTTGATTTGGYTTCAMGGTAAAAAAGTTTCTTTTCAATCGRTCAGGTGCMGGCGATAACGTATTCTTTGAATTTGTTGTGATAACAAATCGTTTTGCCATTTTAGATTGAATGCCAGCTGATTTCATCAGCCTTGCAACGCGGTTAACGCTAACGCGTTCACCTGTCGCCAAAAGATCTTGATGAACCCGAGGCGAGCCATAGGTTTGTCGGCTTGATTGGTGGAAACAACGTATCTTGGTTAAAAGCCGTTGGTTCGTACGTTGAGTCATGCTGACGGGCCTATCTAACCAGTCATAATAGCCACTGGTCGATACGTTGAGAGCCGAACATAAACGCTTTAACGGATGTTTATGTTGCTGAGATTGAATGAATGCGTACCTCTCGGTAACTGCTCCTGCGTTACTCTATCTCCTGCATCCTTGCAGTCGACTTGAGTTCCCTTGCACCAAAAGTAGGCGCTTTAGGCGAAGTACGCTGCGGCCTTTTTTAAAATCTCAACGTCCTCCTTCAGGCGCTCGTTTTCMTGTCGAAGGGTGACTAACTCGCTTTGATCTTCTTTACGAGGACGGCCAAGGTTATTAGAAAAGGCTTTGTCACCTTTATCTTCCAGCTGGTTTTTCCATTTGTACAGCTGATTACGTCTAATGCCTAACTGAGCTGCTAGCTCTGAGGAGGGACGATCTGAAGCATTCATGAGCCGAATCGCTTCGACTTTGAACTCTTTTGTATATGTTTTATATGGCTTTCTTTTACTATTCATTAGGATACTCCTAAGCAACATACCCGATAAAGCGGGGCAGGCTCTTGTCGCCTATTAAATGTATCCGTTAAACTAGGGGAGCTTCATAGTGACCCCTNANACCGCACAAGACATTAAATACATTTTAATCGCGTATGGGAGGTTCCAACTAAAAATATCTTGCCCCGACACCCCATAACGACCATGAAGCGCAAGGTTTATACCCGAAATCGGGCTGGTTGACACACACAATGCCCAAGACATTAGAAACGTCATCGCTAATAAAGTTTGGTTTGGTTCTGTCGTACTAATCCAATGCCCAATAACCGCAATACTCACGACCGGATGCACACCAACCAGCGCTAAAACAAACATTCCCAACATAACAATAGACGCTACTACCCCATCAAACTCGTTAAAGGGGACGGTAATCGATAAATTATCTAAAACAGCCGCCAGACCCGCGCCAAAAACACGGCTATTAAAAATAGTGATATTTCATTTTTCATACTTGGCAACTCGATAGTTACCTGCCTCAAGAAACGCTTGGACGCGCTCATTGCGCCAAAACGGGCAATTAAAACAACACCACTAATCAATACCGCTAATAGAGCAATTAACAATATCACTTTAACGTCTGGCATCAACTCATGGCCAATCATAACGAGCACTGCCAACATCGGAGGCAGCCAGAGTGCTTGAAAGTGCATGGGGTAACCCACAAAATTATCCAGCGAGTTGTTAGCTACTTTTAACACATCAAAATAGGTGATAAATAAAGCGATACAAGCCAGCCCAAGACCCGTTGTAATAACCACCGTTAATGAGGCATTTGGTGCAAACACCATGGCTGCTGCAAATGCAGCAAAAAAAGGTGACCAGCAAGCAGCAGATGTAAAAGACCTAGTTAGCAATATTTGCTGCTGTTTACTCAAAGGATTCATCGAAACTAGGCGATCTGCAACCAATATTACCGCTGACATATTGATTACTGAACCAAATAAATGGACTCCCAAGTAAGTCCTTAAGAACGCTTTTTTGCCCGTTGGCAGCGCTTCATCTTGCTCACGCTTAGGCATTGCGACCAGTTGAAGAAACTGCACACCCATCAACATCACAATCATTGATTGGTTCATCGTTAGCGCGCCTAATAGTTGGCTGATATCACCTGTTTGCCAAGCGATTAACCAACTCAACAAGGCAAACAAGCCGATGATTGAAATAATTTTTTTTGTTTTGCTGCTAATTTAAAAAATAGAATAATGCCCGCCGACCAAACTAAAGAGCCTTCCACCCATGCAGGCGTCATTATCGTAAATTGATTGGTTATCGTTAGCAAAAGCCCTATAAACAGAAGCCAACCTGCTAAACGGTTTAAGGTGTTATTCAATCTAGTGTTCGTTAACTAAAACACTGAGCAATGTTGAAATAGTCCTATTGTAGGGCGCATCCAAACCTAATGCCTTACACCCTCGAATAACCACACCGCATATTTCTTCGATTTCAAGCGGGCGGCCCTTTTCCCTATCCACCAACATAGACGGTTTGATGGAATCGAACGTAGAAATCAGCTCTAACATTTCGTCGAGGTCCGCTTCCGTTAACGCCACCCCGTTTGCTTTAGCCGCCAACACGGCCTCTTCCATAGCACCGTGAATTAGAGGTTTTAAGTTGTCTCTTGGCGTAGCCTCACCCGTTTTCATTTCAAGTAACGCGCACAGCGGATTAACGCCGTTATTGATAATCAATTTTCGCCACAATTCTTTATTAATATCCGGCGACACGTCTGTTGGTATGTTGGCTTGATTAAAACAGCTGGATAACTGTTGAATACGGTCAGCCCATGATTCAGGCAACGTTTGATGGTTAGGCCATAATCCCATAATGACTTGGGCTGGGCCTACGGATTCGACCACACCGGGTTTTATAATGTGCGCACCAATGCGTCTGGCAATGCCGCCCAACACAACGCCCTCTGGTAAAACAGCATGAAGCTGCTTTTCATTCTCAACGCCATTTTGCAGGGATAACACAAACGGCAATTTACTGGTTGTTGAGCTTTCAAACCAGACTTTCAATCGCTCAGCAAAAGCATGCGTTTGCATCGCTTTTAAGCAAACCACAATAACATCAACTTGTTCTGGTCGCGTTGATTCTAACCACCCTTCAAGGCTTAACGCATTAACGGCTTGTTTGAACTGAAGTTCTGCATGCTGCACCTCCAAACCTAACGTTTGCATCGCCTTCAAGTGCTCACCGCGCGCCACTAAGTCAACGTCTTCGCCTGCTTCAAGTAAACGAGCGGCGTAGTAACAACCAATACCCCCCGCACCAATAACCGCAAACTTCATTCGCTACTCGTGTTAATTCGCTTCGGCAAGAAAGGCCAATACAAGCGCATTAAAGCGCGCATTATGTTCAATTTGAGTCCAATGGCCACACTTACCAAACATATGTAATTGTGAATTTGGAATCAAATCAAATAACGTTGTTGATGTAATCGGTGGCACAACCATGTCTTCACGACCATGCACCATTAAGGTTTCATGCTGAATCTTTTTAATGTCTTCTGGGTCACTTGCTAGCGCTTCCACCCAGCGTTGGCGTGGTGCCGGAAACATTGCACTAAAGGACTCCTGAAAACCCGGTTGAATACTCGCTTTGTAGCGTAACTCTGCTAACTCATCCGAAACAAGACTGCGGTCATAGGCAAATAAATCCATCATTTTGCGCATATTAGCGACCGATGGCTCATAACCCCACACTTCATCTAAACCTGCTGTTAATTCAAAACTAACACCTGCCGCGCCCATTAAAACCAAACGATTCACACGTTCAGGGTGTTTAATAGCCAAAGCAATGGCCAAGCCACCGCCAAATGAATTACCCACCAAATGGGCTTTTTCGATACCTAACGCATCCATTAAATCGATAGAATGCTGCACCCAGTTATCCATTGTGTATTCGTAACCATCCACGCGTTCGGTATAGCCAAAACCCGCCATATCCGGTGCAATCACACGGTGATTTTTTGAAATTTCTGGGATCACCAAACGCCAATTTGCCCAGCCCGTTACACCCGGGCCAGAACCGTGAATCATAAACACAGGATAACCTTCACCTACGTCGTGATAATTGGTTTTAAACGCGCCTGTTTGTATTGTGTTTGCTATCTCTGGGTTGTTACTCATCATCGTCTCCTAATTTATGGTTAGCCGTAAAACTACAGGCTGAATTGTGTTGCTAATTTTTTGTATGACTCAATTCTTGGTGCAAACGAATGCGTGACATTAACAATCATCAGCTCATCCACTTTATATAAGTCCGCTATTTGCTCTAATCGAGATTGGCATTGCTCCGGTGTACCGGTCACCATCGTTGCTAATGTTTCATCATAATAAGCTTGATCAGATAGAGACAATTGTTTCTTTTTGTCCATCACCTCTTCTGGTGCGAACAATGGATCGCGTAAGCCATGCCGAAATGCCTGAACCTTCCAATAAGTATGGCTGCTGGCAATAAACTCGGCTTCTTCTTTTGAATCGGCGCATATAGATGCGACAGCAATAATCGCTTCTGGCTTTTCGAGGCTGCCACCTGTTTGAAACGCATCGCGATAACGCTGAATAATTTCTGGCGGCCTATCGTGCGTACC
>JAESRY010000044.1 GCA_016764415.1 Cycloclasticus sp.
CGGCGTTGGCCCTGAACCTTTTAATTGTAGCGCCCATCGTTCGCCTTGTTGATTAATTATTTCACCCAAATTTATTGCGCGGCCATCACCCAACTGCCCCGCCCAATTACCAAATTGATGCCCGCCGTAACACGTAGCGTAGGACTGCATACCATTGAGTTGCTCATTGCCGGAGAAGGTATTGAGGAATTGGTCTGACTGACAGTCCTGCTCGGTTAAACCCAACAATTCAGCCGCTTCTTTTGAGTAAGCAACTAATGAGGGAGCCTGTGTTTGTTTGGGCGTTACCCATGAAAAACACGCACCGTGGACTTGGCGCGGGTAGTTTTCTGCAATGCTATCGGCAGGTAATTGCTTAACAAATTGATTATCAAAGGATAGGTTCTTCACGCTAACACCTCTACAGGTTTTAAGTCGGCAAAAACAAACCCATCCCGTTCGACAATTTCACCCGCTGAAATAGCGATTGGATTTTTGAACATGGGGCCAGCATAGGCAAAACTATGGAACTCTCCATTCTCACCACAAGGGTCAACGCCTTCGGGCAAGTCATCTAAAAACTGTTGATTAAACTCGCGCCCTGCAAAGCTTGAAGGTAATTGTTTAGGGTCTACGCAGGTAATGTGTGTTTTTAAGCCGCCTGCTAGCATCTCTTGCGCCAGCTTATCCGTCGGCTTTAACCAAAGTGGAAACAAGGGTTTTAAACCTGTTTTCTTTAAGTTATCCACGCGGTATTGGCGAATGTCTTCTAAGTACAAATCACCAAAGGCCATGTGCGTTATGCCCTGTCCTTCGATGGATACAAAAAAGTTATCCATCGCTTGGTTGTACAATTCGTTACTGCATGGGTGAGGAATGTCAATGATATGTAAGGGCAGACCAGCGGCTTGTGCTTGCAGCTTTAATAGTTCAACTCTAACAGCGTGCATGGCAACCCGCTGGTGGGTTGCATTAACAGTAGTAACTAAACCAACCAGTTCAATATCATCGTCTTGTTGAAGTTGATAARGCGTCCACGCGCTGTCTTTGCCGCTACTCCACGATAGCAATGTTTTCTTTTTAGACATTACGCGTCAACGCCTTCAACTGATTTCTCATAGGCTGCCACTTTTTTCTTTATAGCGTCTGGAATTGGCATGGTTTGCTGACGTTCAAAATCGAACCAAACCATCACCCCTTTGCTCGTAATAACTGGCTTGTCTTCGCCTTGCCGATAAATTTCTGCCAGAACGGTTGCACTCTTATTGCCTATTTTACTTACCCGAGTAACCACTTCTAAATTTTCGGGGTAATGCACTTGCTGAAGAAATGCGCATTGAATATCGGCTAACAACCACCCTTCTTTCATATCTGCTGTTAAGGGTAAACTTAACACGTCTTCACAATAAGCGACGCGGCCAGATTCTAAATATCGTATGTATTGAACGTTATTAATATGGCCAAAAATATCAGCATCACCCCAACGCACTGGTACTGTGATTACGTGGGTAAAGTCTTGTTTGCTCATCCGGCGTTCCATTAAAGTATTGTTATGTCTATTTTGTTATTATACTCGTTCGACTGGCTGACATTGGCCTGCTCAACACCGAATGTATCCACGTATGTTTTATAACAAAAATAATTATAAATTTCTTTTAGCCCTCATTTTTTGCCTCGCCAGCACATTTTCACCGCTAACCATCGCAAAAGAATTTGCCGATACGGGCGTAAACCCTTTCGCAGACGATTTCATTACCGATACCGTGGCCGAGGGGTTGATTAAAGATATCTTTACTACCGCAACGCGTATTGATAAAAAAGACAATGTATCTCATGTTTGGTCTGTGTACTCAGCCATACACCACGTTGGCTATGCCTTTGAAAGTAAAGATTTTATACGCATTCAGGGCTTTGCTGGCGATATCATCAACTTATTAATTGGTATTGATAACGACGGTAAAATAATGGGCGTACGCGTGTTATTTCAACATGAACCCATTTTTATGCATGGCCTTGGCCCTGGAGCGTTAGATAACTTTTTGGCGCAATACCCGGGTCACAGTGTTTCTGAACGCATTATTGTTGATAGCAGCCGTTCGCGTTCAACCTCTGGAACGGGCGAAGGCAGTGTGATTTTTGATGGTGTTACCAAGGCCACAGTCTCTGTTATTGCTGCTAATGACACGCTGCTTACCGCCGCTTTAGAGGTGGCGCGTAAGGTGCTTGGAAAGTTCGTTCAAGACACCGCATCGTTACCCAAAATGGATTTATTCGAACCGTTAGATTGGCAACAACTGATTGATAAAAAGCTCGTTGGGCATTGGACTATAAGGCGTGAACAGCTTGAAACTGAGTTAGGAAGAGAGCTTTCAGACTACCCCGATTACGGATTTGATGACCCTGACTTGGATGTTGTATCAGACATTTATTACGCCTACCTAAACTCACCCACCATTGGTAAAAACCTGATGGGCGAACAAGACTACAAGCGTTTAATGGAATCTATTAAACCTGGCGAACAGGTTGTTGGCGTTATGTCTACAGGCCCATACGATTACTTGGAAGAGGATTTTAGGCCGGGCAAAATTCCTACGAGAATGTCTTTGTATCAAAATGAGCTTCCACTACTAATTAGAGACATGGCTTTTTATCGATATTACGATAAAATTTTGCCTAGCAGCGTTCCTGATTTTGAGAATTTTAGGTTATTTAAAATAAAAGGCAATGCGGGTTACGACCCCGCACAAAAGCTTACGATTAAACTCAATTTTGATTTGCGCCAGAATCATTTATTGGGAGACAACATCAATCAGGAAAGCGCTCACCATTTTCCTGCTGAGCTTTTTTATAAACCTGACATTATTGAAGAAAAGCGTATCCCCATTTGGAAGCGTTTATGGAAGTCTAGGGTATTGGAGATAGCCGTCACCATTATTTCCTTGATACTGCTAACCGTTATATTCGTTAAGCAACGCGCGTTATCCAAATATCCTTTGTTTGTTAAATACGGGCGTTGGGTATTCATGTTCTTTACTGTCTTCTTTATTGGTTATTATGCCCAAGGACAGTTATCGGTAGTGAACATCTATCCGGTTTTATTGTCTCTACGTGACGGCTTCAAATTCGACGTATTCCTTCTCGACCCCGTGCTCTTTATTATTTGGACGTACACCTTCGTCACCTTGTTTATTTGGGGGCGCGGTGTGTTTTGTGGTTGGTTATGCCCGTTTGGCGCACTACAAGAAATACTAGCGTGGTTTGGAAAAGTTTTAAAGTTCCCACAAATCAAAATCAAAGAACCGGTCCACAGAGCCTTACAAAAACTCAAGTATGTGATTGTGGCTGGGCTATCTGCCTTGTGCTTTTATGATTTGGGGTTAGCACAAACCATGTCTGAAATTGAACCGTTCAAAACCAGCATTACCTTGGTTTTCGACCGTGAGTGGTACTTTGTTGCTTTTGCCGTTGGCCTGTTGTTGATAGGCATGTTCATTCATAAGTTTTACTGCCGCTACGTCTGCCCATTAGGCGCGGGGCTCGCCATACTCGGACGCTTCCACCTGTTTAAGTGGTTAGATCGCCGTGATGACTGCGGCAAACCGTGCCAAGTATGTACCGTGCGCTGTGAAATCAAGGCGATTCCTAAGTCTGGCGCTGTCGACTACAGTGAATGTATCCAGTGTTTAGAGTGCCTCGTTATTTATAACGATGAACACCAGTGCGCACCTGTTATGGTTGCTAATAAGCGAGCTCGCAAGCAAAAAGTTATACTTAAGATGCCTAAGTAGTCAGCATTAGCCCCTGTTTAAAATTGATGGCTGTTGTTCTTGTTGAAAAAAATCATTCGCCCAAACTAGAAGCTGCTGGCGACTAAAATAATCACCCGAGAGCTTCATAGGACGCTGAGCTTTACACGACCAACCACTTTGAGAAAACAGCTCGCCCGTTTCAAAATGAGGCACGTTGGCTAGTAGTACCGTTCTCATTTTTTCCACATGCGGAGGTGGCGTAGCATTGCTGGATATAGGCTCATCCCACGGTTCTAGATTACACATTGCAAACACGGCTTGCCAAACGGTTAGAACGGGCTCCGTACGCCAATACGCTTCATCAATTGGCTCTATCGCCATGTGTTACTTATCGATACCACGTTCAACTTCGCCTTGTTTGTTAAGCACGCGCTTAACAATTTTGCCGGCCGCATTTTTTGGCAGCTCATCTAAAAAGATGACCTTACGGGGTACTTCGTAGCTACCTAAGTGTTGGCGACACCACGAACGTATATCGTTTGAGGCCAGTTCAAACCCTTCATCTAAAGAGATATACGCGACGGGTATTTCGCCGTGTGTTTTATCGGGCATGCCGATAACCGCCGCCTCTCTAACGCCGTCTAAACGGTATAGTACTTCTTCAATAATGCGCGGGTAAACGTTCATCCCATTAACGATTACCATGTCTTTCTTGCGGTCTAAAATACTGAAATAGCCCTCTTCGTCCTCGTTACCCAAATCACCGGTTAAGAACCAATCATTATGAAAGGTTTCTGCCGTTTCTGCTGGACGTTTCCAGTAGCCTTTCATCACACCCGCACCACGCACGGCAATTTCGCCTATCTCGCCCAGCGGTAATTCTTCGCCTTTTTCGTCCAAAATCTTCATTTCGACATTCGGCACGGCTAAACCAACAGTTCCCACTTTTCGAATTCCTCCAATAGGGTTCACACACGTTACCGGTGAGCACTCTGTTGGCCCATCACCTTCGTAAATGGGCACATTAAACTTTTCTTCAAAACGGTTTAATACGTCTACGGGCATTGAAGCACCGCCCGATATACACAACCTTATCGATTTAAAGCGCGAAACCTTCTCTGCTTTCGTATTTAACATCACGTTGTACATGCTTGGCACGCCCAAAAACACCGTGCATTTATTTTCTTCTATGCAGAGCAATAAACTGTCTGGCTCAAATTTTGAAACGGGCACAAAACAACAGCCGTGCGTTAATGGCGTTAACATCCCAACCGTTGCTGCAAATGCATGAAACATGGGCAACACCAATGAAATCACTTCTTCACCTGCTCGCCACTTCATCGCTTTAAATACACTCGCTGTATTCGTTACTAAGTTTTGATGCGTTAACATCGCCCCTTTCGGCTCACCTGTGGTGCCTGATGTATACAAAATGGCGACCAAATCATTAGCCGCATCTATGTCTAGGTTCGGTACGTCACCTGCGTTGTTCAGTAAAGTATTCCAAGCAACCGATTTTTCGGCATCACGTCGAATACACAGCTCAAATAATAAATTGCTAATATCTGGACGAACAATATCAACATTGGCTTCAAATGCTTCATGGTAGATAAGCGCCGACACGGATGCGTTGTTCATCACATAGGCAATTTCAGCCGGTTTTTGTAATAAGTTAATCGGCACCACAATGGCACCTGCTTTAACGATGCCCATATAGGCAATCGCAAAATTAGCACTGTTAATGCAATACAAGGCGACTCTGTCTCCTTGTGAAATACCTTTGGCTATTAAACCCACAGCAAATTGGTCAGATGATTTTTTTATCTCCGCAAAAGAATATGATCTATCACCGTCGATAACCGCTAAGTCAGTTGCATGTTCTTTCGCCGATTTATTAAATGCGTCAATTAATGATGTATTAGCTCTCATGATGACCTTCTTCGATTTGATTTAATAAATTATCCAGCTTATCGGTGCTCAGCTTATTAAGAATATTATTAAGCACTCGCATTTTATTTTCCAATGTTTCTAATTGAAAATCAGTATGAAATTCTGTCGTTATTATCTTATCTAACAACTCGCTCATCCCTACAAGATTATCATCTTGGCAACGCTTATAAAGAATAACGCGTAATTGAAAATGTTTTATAGTCCGGTAGTCAGACAGCTCAGTTTCTTCAATTAAAGGTAAATGAGGAAAGTTTTCTAAAAGGTGATTGGCAAACAAGCCGTTACCTATTTCGGTAATAGAAAGATCTGATTGTAATTTAATGGGAGTAGAGCCTAAACCACAGCTCGGCGAACGAGGGGTTAATATGAAGCCTGACAAAGATGATAACAACACCTTCTTTTGTTCACAAAAATCAATCAGCTGTGAGGTCACATCCATAGAAGGGTCATCTCTACCGATGGCCCTTACCCTTTCTTCTTGCTGCACTAATTCTACGGGGGGACGTGGAACTGGAAGCCCTGATTCAACTTCAGGGCATATTGGTATTAATTGGAATAAGCTTGAAAGTTCATGGCAGCAAACACTAGAACGTTTATGCCGTCCATCGTAACGAACCTTATCACCGACTAAACAACGACTAATACCCAGTTTAATT
>JAESRY010000191.1 GCA_016764415.1 Cycloclasticus sp.
AATGGCCGCGTTATACTCGGTTTAGCAAATTAATAGGGCTGAAAGATGAATACAACGTATTACACACTAGACGTTTTTACTGATACAGCTTTTCAAGGTGCTCAAATAGCTGTTTTTCCAAAAGCGGAAACACTTTCAGATGATGTTTTGCAGCGAATTGCGACTGAGTTAAACCTATCAGAAACGATATTTGTTTACTCTGTAGACGAAGAAAAAAACAGTTTTAGAATCCGTGTTTTCTCGCCAACAGTAGAAATAGACTTTGCTGGCCACCCTATTTTAGCGGTCGCGAATGTACTCGCAGAAACGGGTCAAATTGCATTAACTGGCGATTACACCCGTATTAATCTAAAACAAAACACGCAAGACGTTACGGCCAACATATCAGTGAATAAAAACGGCAGTAAGTTTGTGCAATTTACCTTACAAAGCAGTCCAGTAGTCGACCGTTTCACACCACCAGGTGCTGAACTAGCTAAGTTGCTTTGTATTGAAGAGAGCGACATTGACCATACAACCTATCATTCACGTTTAGTATCAGGCGGGTTGCCTTATTTGATTATTCCTCTTAAATCACAAGAAGCGGTTAGAAAAGCACGTTTCGACCTAAAACAGTGGGGACAATCTAGCGCTCCAGCGATGGCCGCACATGAGATTTTGATTTTTAGTGCAAAAACAGATAGTAACGACAGTAACTTTCACGCGCGCTTGCTAGGCCCCGGTATTGGCGTGCAGAACGACCCGCCGATTGGTTCTGCTATGCCAGCTTTTACAGGTTATTTGGCATCGCACGATCATATTCGTGAAGGAACGTACAGTTTTGCGATTGACCGCGGCACGTTGGAAACGCGTAGAAGTTTGTTGCATATTGAGATGGACAAACGCTCAGGTCGTCCTCTTACACTGCGCGTCGGAGGAGACTCTGTGCTCGTSAGTAAAAGYGAATTGCTAATTAACTAAGTGAGGTTCTAGAATGTTATTTGGACGTAATAAAAAGAACCCCATTAAAATGGTCGACAAACAGATCACGAAGTGGAGTTACGCGACGTGTGGTTATTGCTCTGTGGGTTGTTCAATAGAAATTGGCTCGAATGCAGACGGTAAAATAGTWGGGTCACGCGGYGTAGGYGGGGCAGAYGTTAACCGCGGTAARYTRTGCGTAAAAGGCATTTTCGAACACGARYTGTTYGAGTCKTCAGGCCGAGGCGATAAGCCACTGACGCGTGATGCYATYGAAGACAGCTATAAAGAAACRACGTGGGATGAAGCAGCTAAAAAGACRGCAACRGAAATTCGYCGTATTCAAGAAAAGTATGGCCGTGACTCYTTTGCGGTTATYTCGACAGGTCAATTAYTRACAGAAGAGTTCTATACCTTAGGTAAATTAACCCGTGGGCTTATCGGTACGAATAATTACGATGGCAACACAACCTTGTGTATGGCATCAGCCGTATCGGGTTATAAACGCTCGTTTGGATCAGATGGCCCACCGGGTTGTTATGAAGATTTTGARCAYACTGAATGYTTGATGGCTTGGGGTTCTAACTTACCCGAGCAGCACCCSATMATTTACTGGCGTTTTCAAGARGCACGTGAAAAACGAGACTTCCCGTTAATTGTCATCGACCCRCGCGTTACCATGTTGGCGCAAAAAGCTGACTACCATTTAGCCATTACCTCGGGTACAGATTTGGTGTTACTGAATGCGTTAGCATTCGTCATTCTGGACGAAGGTTTGGACGATAGTGCGTACATTGAAGCAAACACAAACGGCCTAGAAGAACTTAAAGCGGAAGTGGCGAATTTCACTCCAGAGTTAGCTGAGCCTATTTGTGGCATTGATGCAGAAACGATTCGTACCGTTGCACGTATTTATGCGAAAGCTAAAACAGCGATGAGTATTTGGACGATGGGTATCAATCAGAGCACGCACGGYTCTGACGGGGTAGTAGGCATCAATAACCTCAATCTTATTACCGGTAATATCGGCAAACCTGGCGGTACTAGCTTGTCTATTACGGGGCAATGTAATGCGATGGGTACGCGTGAATGGTCATCTTGTTCAGGTTTGCCGGGGTATCGTTATTTGGAAAACGAAGCGGATCGGCATGAAATAGGCAAGTTCTGGAATGTTGATCCTGAGTTTTTTCCGACAAAGCGCGGGTTGGCGCAAACCGATATTTTTCCAGCGATTGAATCCGGTGAAATTAAGGGCATGTGGTTAATTGCAACCAATCCGATGACCTCAATGGCGRATACGGARCGCACGCGTAATATAYTGAAAAAATTAGAYTTTCTTGTCGTGCAAGACAGTTACGTCGATGTGGAAACCACGCAATACGCGCACATGTATTTACCGGCTGCCACATGGGCAGAAAAAGAAGGTGTATTTACCAATACAGAACGGCGTGTCAACATCGTACGTAAGGCAGCGGATGCGCCGGGTGATTCAAAATCAGATTTTGATATTTTCAACCTTRTAGCAAAACAYTTCCCAAATAACGAGAAAATGACGTTTCCAGATAAACCAGCTGGGGCGTTTGAGGAAATGAAAACCTTATCGAAAGGCCGTCTTGCCGATATTTCCGGCATGGATCACGACCTYATCGAAAAACAGCGCGGTATTCAATGGCCRTACACAAAAGAACAAGCTGATAAAGGTGAGTTACCACCCGCAGGTGGCAAGCGTTTGTATACAGAAACAGCAACGTTTCGCCACCCCGATGGTAAGGCAAAACTTATTGCCATGCCGTTTGTTGATAATAACGAAGTGCCCGACGAACARTACCCATTTTGGCTAAATTCTGGGCGTTTAGTGGAACACTTTCATACGCGCACCAAAACGGGYAAGTTAGGTAACACYAACAAATACAGCCCAATACCGTTTATGGAAATAAACCCAGCGGCGGCGCAAGAGCTGGGTATAGAACAAGGCGAATACGTYAGTTGCTTATCAAGGCGTGGTGACGCGGTTGTGATGGCMATGTTAACCGAGCGCGTACCGCCAAATATGGTGTTTATACCCTTCCATTATTATGACTGYGTGAACCGYTTRTCRCTAGGCTTRCTYGAYCCRTACTCWCGTCAGCCKGCCTATAAACAAGCGGCGATTAAAATCGAGAAACTTGAAGACCAAAAAGCTGCTGCTCAACTGAGCATGCAACGTCGTAATTTTTAACCTACACGAAACCAATTATGTTTGAAGTAAGAAGTGATGAACCAAAATATGCGTTTCTTTGGGATAAGGAAACAAAAGCAAAAAACCTGTATGGCGACGCGATAGATTTAACGYCAGATGAAGGGGATTTGCATGGCGTTAGTTTAAATATTAACGGCGATTCCTCGTTAGGTGAAAATCCCAATAGGTACAAACAACACGGCTTTTATCTCAATGTAGATAACTGTATTGGTTGCCATGCCTGTGAAGCGGCGTGTAGCGAAAAGAACGATAGCCCCGCGCACATTTCTTTTAGGTCTGTAGGCTATGTTGAAGGTGGTACGTACCCGGAATATCAACGTTTRAACATCTCCATGGCATGCAACCATTGCGAYGACCCAGTTTGTTTAAAAGGTTGYCCAACACGYGCCTATACCAAATACGCTGAATACGGCGCAGTACTACAAGACCCTGATATTTGTTTTGGTTGCGGCTACTGCACATGGGTTTGCCCATACAATGCACCACAATTAGACCCTGTAAAAGGCGAAGTGAGCAAATGTAATATGTGCGTSGATAGGTTGGAAGTYGGCCTGAAACCRGCGTGTGTAGCGGCGTGTTTGGGKAATGCACTGGATTTCGGCGTGATAGAAAATRTRCCCGAAAACCGTGAAGAATGTAAAACTGAGATTCCAGGGTTTCCAGACGCCGATATTACGCACCCGAATATTCGTTTTCAGCAATCACGTCAAAACAAACCTGAAATGACACGAACAGATTCGATGCCGCTTAAATATCAGAAAGACGAAAAAGCAGGCAAATACAAACCTGTCGTCGATGAAAAACACGGTGTGGAAAAGCAGTGGAATTGGAAAGCGTTGTTGTTAACGCATGAAAGTTCACACGTTATTTTCACATTAGTAACGCAGGCGATATTGGGTGCGTTTTTAATGTTGACGATGGGCCATATGATGGATATTGACACTATTTTAGCCATTCAAACTTCCGGCACATACATGCCGTTATTGTTGGTGATGAATGTGTTACTAACGATAGGGCTGTATAAATTGAACATGCATTTAGGCAAATCGCATCGTTTTTATCGTGGTTTTTACAACTTACGTCATTCTCCCGTGAGTAGGGAAATTGCAGGCGTCAGCATGTTTTATACGGGATTGCTCGGATTTACATTGTTCAGCTACTTTGAGGTTGATGTATTAACCGGACTTTTCGCCGTTGTAGGCGTTATTAGCGGGGTTCTAGGCTTGTTCTATATGTATAAACTTTACCGTATAAAAGCACGCCCATTTTGGGATCATTGGCAAACAGCGACATCATTTGTTGGTACGTGTTTTAGTTTAGGTGCGTTAACCATTGGCGTAGTTTGCTTAGTGGGTGATGCAATAGAAAGCGCGCTTTATATGAATTTAGTTATCTTATTATTAGTCGGGCTATTACTTGAAGGTATTGGGCATATAGCACACGCAAATGATCTCAAAAAGGGTGAAGGCGAAGGCTGTGCTTCTTGGTATTTACAAACAACTCGCTTTGCATGGCCTTATATTATTAGTAATGGCTTGCTGGGCTTATCTATCGTGATCGCTTGTTTATTACTCGATTCACCATCATCCGTTATAGGCTGGGTAGCATTAACGTTGACACTATTAGCAACGGCAGCTATTAGGCGGTCATTGTTCTTCGCACTTGTTATTCCAACCACCATGCCGGGCGCATTCTTTTGGAAAAATAAAGGCTTTGAGGATCACGCCAAAGAAACTGGCTTAGCCAATATGCAACAAGTAGGTGTTCGTTATGAAGAACACCGTTCTTTCAAGTTAGGCGAATTGATAGAAACCGTTAAAACGACGAGCCTAAAAGAAGCAATAGAGCAAATTAAAAGCATAGTTGTTTGGAAGAGTGTCAGTTGAATATGTTTTTAAGATAGGCTGTTATTGATTCTAAAAGTTAGAAAATAAAAGCCTGTGATTAATAGGGGTATTATGTGGGGTATCCCTTTCATAGTGTTTCAAAAGGCCCGAAAAGCTTAGTTTTTTGGGTCTTTTTTTATGGATGGTACTATTTTGTCGAAGAGTATCAGTGCTAATAAAAGAGCGTCCTGTTAATTCAGCTTTATTAGGGAACGTTCACCCTGATTTCGACTATTTATTACGCTCGCTATATAGAGCTTTAAAATTTCTCTCGGAACCGGTCACACCCAGTATATCTATATGGTTTTCTAAAATACGATAAAAAAGAAGGTACTCATTAATGTCGTAAGCTCGATAGCCTTTTTTAATATCATTTCTCTCTTTGCCTATTTTTTCATTATCTGAAATATGATCAATAGCTTCATAAATCTTTACTAAATAAGCGTACTGTTTAATTTCGCCCCATTTGTCAAAGGTATATTCAGCAATATTTTCAATATCATCAGCGGCATCAGGAGTAAGCTTTATCTCCTTACCCATTCTTTAATTCTCTTTTCTTCTCTAATCGTTTAAGCATACTATTTAAGCTGGACTCGACATATTCTCCACGGTCAGCTTGGGCTTCACTATGGGCAAGCTTATTCCTAAGAGCTTCCAATTCCATTTTCTCATAGTCTTCGACAGGTAATGCAATAATTGAAGGGCGGCCATTTTTTGTGATAAGAACGGGGCTTTTTCGAGCTTCATCCATAAATGGTCCGACTTTATTTTTAACGTCTGTTGATGTAAAGGTCTCCATAATCACTCCTTAATTTAATCATTAATAAAACATTATAATACGTATAGCTAATATGTCTATTTTAGATAAATTTCACAATGAACCACTGTTGACGTTGCTTGAGGTTTTAAGGCCACATGTTGGCAGTAATTTTGGAGATTTGCTTGCTGACGAATAATGTTTTCACGCATAAAAGTGTGAAAGATTCGCATTTTTATGCGCAAAGAAATGTATTTCTTGATGAGTGAAGAATGATCGATTTTAATACATCATTCCTTCGATCGAAAGTTAGGTTGTGTCGTTAAACGTTTCACCTTCGTCTTATAATCAGATGAAAACGGGTGGATAAACGGATGAATATGTGTAATAGTTAATCGGATGGAAACGGATGTTTAAGGGGGTGGCGAATGAATACTGAATCACTTAATGTAAGTAATG
>JAESRY010000045.1 GCA_016764415.1 Cycloclasticus sp.
AGCTTGACCGCTAGCTTGACTGCTGATTTAACGCTGCACTCTTCTAACAACGTTGTCAGTACAGCTATATCTTCATCTGAAATACCTTCCGCGCTTTTATCCTTTTTAGATTGCCCCTCAACCATCACCACAAATTCGCCGCGCTGCATATTGCTATCCGATACGAGCTGTTGATAAACCACGTCGATGGTTCCCGTTACGATGGTTTCGTAAGTTTTGGTTAATTCTCTGGCTATCGACATTTTTCGAGTAGGCTCATACACAGCAACAATATCATTCATGCATTTAGCAATGCGGTGGCTAGATTCATAAAAAACTAACGTTCCTTGTTTTTTCAAGTAAGACTCAAACACGGCTCTACGCGCTGCAGATGTTCTGGGCACAAAGCCTTCAAAACTAAAGCGGTCTGTTGCTATACCCGACGCACTGAGTGCTGTGATAATTGCACAAGCCCCTGGCACAGGAACAACTTGGTGGCCCTCGCGCTTAAGCGATTCAACCAGTGAATAGCCGGGGTCGTTAATCAACGGCGTTCSCGCATCAGAAATAAGCGCAATAGACTCGCCGGCATTCAGCTTTTCAACGAGAAATTTACGCTTAGTGCTTTCGTTATGCTCGTGATACGCCGTCATGGGTGTTTTTATCGAATGGTACGTCAATAACACTTTACTGTTTCGCGTATCTTCTGCGGCTATCAAATCTACGCTATTTAGCACCTCTAAGGCACGCAAACTAATATCCGCTAAATGACCAATCGGCGTTGCAACAATATAAAGTACGCCTTTAATGTTTGACATCGTCGCCCTTGGAAAAGATACTGAACACTTGGATTTTCATGTTTTAATTTTGTANTTTTATATCGTTCATTTATGAGTCATTTTAGCAGCCGTTCAAGCACTTTGTTAAAGCAATTTACCTTCATCATAATCGCCCTTATGATTTCTAGTTGTGCCAATCAACAAGTGCTAAAAGACCCGTTAGGCCGCCAGTCTAACCCATTGGTAAAACAAGCCCAAACTGCTTTGTCTGAACAACGTTTTTCTGCTGCGGCGATGCTATTCAAACAATTAGCCAGCACGACTGCTTTACCGTTGAAAAATGATTATTTAATTTCATCTGCTAATGCTTATACAAACGCTCGTTTATACAATGAGGCTAACGAGATTATCCGTTTAATAACGGCACGCTCAGCAGACCTGCTACCCARACAAACGCTATTATTAGCTCGATTATTGCTCAATCAAAGCAAAGCTGATCAAGCTATCGTTGTTTTAATGAACACAGACGAAAGCCGCCTAACAACGCAGCAACGAATTGATTTACACACACTAAGCAGTTCTGCCTTCTTTCRAGCTGGCAACCTTATTGAAAGCGCACGTGAATCCATCGCTCTAGATGCATTAATCACCGAACCACAAAAAAGAATTAACAACCAAACGCGGTTATTAGAAGTTTTATCGTTGCTCTCTCAACAAGCACTGGATTTTCTTCGCCCAACAGCTGATCCCGCCCTAGCAGGATGGATAGACCTTGCGAAAATCGTCAGTCAGCAACCTGTCTTCGAGCAAAACAGCGTTGAAATTCATTCATGGAAAGAACAGCACCCCTCCCACAGCGCCAATAACGGTGTTATTTCAACACTGGCTGAGCAAGCTAAAACGTACTTCAAAGCACCCAATAAAGTGGGCGTTTTTTTACCCAATAGCGGCCCTTTTTCAAACCCCGCACAAAGCATTCGAAAAGGCATCATGGCATCTGCGTATGCAACGGCGAACCGTTGGCCTATTAACATAAACTTTTACGACAGCAGTTCGACACCTATTGAAGCGCTTTATGCTGAGGCCATTCGCGATGGCGTTGACGTGATATTAGGCCCATTGGATAAAGCAAAAGTAAGCCAACTTAACGCCATAAATGAATTACCCATCCCGGTTATTGCACTGAATAAAAACGGTATCCATCAACATCCAGATTTTTATCAATTTTCATTGTCTCCCGAAGACGATGTCACCCAAGTTTTAAGCCTTGCTTGGCTAAAGGGAAATCAAAAAGTGCTTATTTTGACCCCGCAATCTAGATACGGTGAACGGCTCGCCAGCCACTTTTCTGCACTTTGGCAGCAATTAGGCGGAGAAATTTTGGATGTTCAAACTTATGCGATGAAAAAAGCCGACTATTCCATCTCCATTAAAAACTTATTGCAAATTGATGACAGTATCCGTCGTTTTAAACAGTTGCGAGGTCGGCTTAATTTAAATCTTACATTTGAAGAAAGGCGCCGACACGACGCTGATTTTATTTTCCTCATTGCAGCACCACGTGAGGGCCGCTTAATTAAACCGCAACTGCGCTTTCATCGAGCATCAAATGTCGCCGTTTTTAGCACCTCTAAAATCTACGAAGGTACATTGAATAAAGTTGCTAATCGAGATTTAGACGGTGTTCTTTTTTGCGATATTCCGTGGTTAATTGAAAAAGCTGCAGAGCACGATGGTCACTTAGATAAGGCATTAAAACTCTGGCCGAACATACCTGTTTCCCACCGACGGTTAACGGCTTTTGGCTACGACGCCTACCAGCTTATCCCGCATTTAGATCGCCTGAAATCAAGTGACTTTGCCAGGCTTAAAGGCAAAACAGGTATTCTCTCCCTTAATAATAAGGGCGTAATAAATAGGCAGCTCAGTTGCGGTCAATTTAGTCGCGGCGTCGTTAAATCGTTGGGCTTGGCACCCTTTTTAGAAAGCGCTATTAATATGCCGCCAGCCAATGCTGTTGAACAAGCTATTAGCTCAACCACTTCACCGCTTTAATGACTAATCATCAGTCGTCACAAAGCCTAGGTCAACAAGGTGAAGACTTGGCGCTGAAGTTTTTACAAACGAAGGGCTTACAGCTAGAGCAAAGAAATTATCGCAGCCGATTTGGTGAAATTGATTTAATCATGCAAGACAGTGAGCACATTGTTTTTGTTGAAGTGCGGTTGCGCTCTTCAAATGACTTTGGTGGTGCTTTATCATCCGTTGATCGCCGCAAGCAACGTAAGCTAATTAAATGTGCTCAGCAATACATGATGACGGAGCAAACGCCTTTAGGTTTCCGTTTCGACGTTATCGCAATTTCGCCCTCGACTCCTCAGCATGAGATACAATGGATAACCAACGCATTTGATGAGTTCTGATATGAGTTTACAAGAAAGAATCTATCAACATTTCACCGATAGCATTCAAACAAAACACGAAGCACTTGAGTTATTAGCCGCTCCCATTGAGTCGGCGGCGCAACTGATTGTGCAAAGTTTATTAGATAACGGCAAAGTACTGACGTGTGGTAATGGCGGCTCTGCGGGTGATGCACAGCACTTTTCATCTGAAATGCTGAATCGTTTCGAACGCGAACGCCCCAGTTTACCTGCAATTGCTTTAAGCACCGACACGTCTACCATTACCTCCATTGCTAACGATTATTCTTACGATCAAATTTTTTCCAAGCAGCTTCGTGCTCTTGGGCAAGCCGGCGATATTTTACTGGCCTACACCACCAGTGGTAACTCAGGTAATGTCGTTGAGGCTATTAAGGCGGCTCACGACCGAGAAATGAATATTATTATCGTCACCGGCAAAGACGGCGGCACCATCGCATCTCAAGCATTATTAAAGGAGACTGATATTGAATTAAGAGTTCCTTCCAATTCAACAGCTCGCATACAAGAAGTTCACCTCGTGATTACACATTGTTTGTGTGATCTTATTGATTACCAATTATTCGGATAACCTTTCATGTCATTCAACAAAACCCATGTATTTTTATTGCTACTTACTCTTACCCTATTATCTGGCTGTGCGGCTGTAGCTGTTGGAACGGCTGCCACTACAGGTGTGGCTATTGCGCACGATAGACGGACCACCGGCACCGTTATTGACGATCAAACCATTGAATTAAAAGCACTTAAAACTTTATATGGCAACGAAACCATTCGTAACAACACCCATATAAACGCCACCTGTTATAACGGCATATTATTGCTCACAGGTGAAGCGCCTACCGAAGAACTACGCAACACTATCATTAACCAACTGCGCCAAATTCCTAAAGTACGAAAAATAAATAATGAAATTCAATTAGCTGCACCCAGCTCTTTAATTTCACGCAGTAGCGACAGCTTGATTACCAGCAAAGCGAAAATAGCGCTTTTTAAACTCAATTATATCGATGGCTTCGACCCAACTCGCGTGAAAATTGTGTCAGAAAATGGCGTGGTGTATTTACTGGGGTTATTAAAACAACACGAAGTGGACCCTGTGGTTGAAACAATACGACGCGTAGGTGGCGTTCAACGCGTGGTTAAATTATTTGAACTTGCTGGCTAATGCCTGGCATACAGAGTGATTTTCTACAGCACTTACAAGAACTGTATAACGAAAAATCGCTGTTTCTAGACCCAGCTGAGTGCTGGACATATGGCTACGATAATAGCCGCCGACACAATGAACCGCTAGCAGTCGTTTTTCCAACCACACATCAACAAATTGTTGACACCGTTAAACTCTGTAATAACCACAAAGTTGCCATCACTCCTCGTGGTAGTGGTACAGGAACGACAGGGGCTAGCGTGCCATCAAACAACGCCATTGTTTTATCCACCGAACACATGGCTAACATTCTCACCGTTGACCCAGACAACCGCTTGATGGTGGTTGAACCGGGTGTTACTAATCAAGCTGTTCAAAACGCAGCCGCTGAACACGGTTTCTTTTGGCCGCCCGATCCTACTAGCTCAGCCATTTGCACAGTAGGCGGTAATTTAGCCTTCAACTCAGCAGGGCCAAAAGCGGTGAAGTACGGCACGCCGCGCGAAAACACCTTAGGCTTGACGTGCGTAACCGGCGCAGGTGAAACGCTTACCACGGGCGCTTACACAACTAAAAGCGTTGTCGGTTATGACTTGACTCGATTAATTATTGGATCGGAAGGAACCCTTGCCATTATCACTCAGGCTACGTTGAAATTAACGCCTTTGCCTGAATCTAAAATCACACTTCAAGCCACTTATAAATCTGTTGAATCAGCCGCTCATGCAGTTTCGGCAATAATGGCTCAACCCATTACGCCATGCGCCTTAGAATTCATGGATGAGACGGCCATATCACTGGTTAAAGACGATGCGCAGTTAAATTTACCTAGCACTGCCAAAGCATTATTGATGATTGAGGTCGATGGCGATGCATATGGTCTTGAAGAAATGGCTCGTAAAGTCGCTGATAGTGCATCCACAGATGGACTTATCGACGTAAGCATTGCTAGTACAGAAGAACAAGTTAAGACCTTGTGGAAGGCACGAAAAGCTCTCTCCCCTTCGCTGCGTAAAATCGCACCCAAAAAAATTAATGAAGACGTTGTCGTGCCCGTCAGTCATATCCCAAATTTAATTAACGGGCTCCAAGCTCTATCCGAGCAATATCAAATACCCATTGTGAATTTCGGTCACGCAGGTAATGGCAATATTCACGTTAACCTGTTGATTCAAGCCGAGCAACTTGATACGGCAAAAACGTGTTTGGCTGATGTTTTCGCGTTAGTTATAAAGCTCAATGGTAGTCTATCGGGTGAGCATGGTATCGGGCTAGAAAAGCGCGATTATATTGGCTTAGAATTAGATGCGGTCGCTATTGGAATAATGAAAAAAATAAAATCTCAATTTGACCCTGAAAACCTATTAAATCCCGATAAGGTTTTCCCGCCTAGTTAATCACAGCTTTCCAAATTCACGCGCATTGACAGGTCCACTGCTTGTACATTTTTCGTTAAGGCGCCCACTGAAATAAAATCCACACCTGTTTTAGCAATATCCCGAATCGTTGATAAAGTCACATTGCCGGACGCTTCAAGTTTTGCAACGCCTTTATTTAATACGACGGCTTCGTTCAACTGCTCTAATGTGAAGTTATCAAGCAATAAAATATCAGCTTCCGCATCTAGCGCCTGCCTCACTTCTCCTATATTTTCAACTTCAACTTCCACCGCAACTGTATTACTCACTAGTCGAGCTGAAGCAACTGCTTTAGCAATAGAACCTGCCGCCATAATATGATTTTCTTTAATCAAAATTCCATCGTACAAGCCCACACGATGATTAGAAGCACCGCCACAACGTACCGCATATTTTTGTGCTAATCGCAGACCTGGAATGGTTTTTCGTGTATCTA
>JAESRY010000127.1 GCA_016764415.1 Cycloclasticus sp.
GCTATAAACTGAGTAATTAGCTAACGAGCGTTTAGCATAAATATCCACGATATTCACAATACAGCCTTGATGTGTTTTTAACGTCGGATAAGCCGCTTGACTAACAAAAAACGGCGCTTTTAAATTACTACCCATCAGCTCGTCCCACTGCGCCTCGGTTACATCTTCAACCGGCGTTTCATAAAAACTGGAGGTATTATTAACCAACACATCCAGTCGGCCCGCTGCATTAATAGCTTGATCAACCATTTGTTGAATTTGCTCAACTGATTGTAAGTCTGCTTGTACCAGCCAAGCAGAATTTTCGCGAACAGCATTAAGCTCTAACGCTAAGTCGGTCGCTTCAGCTTCTGAATGTCGATAATGTAAGACAACCCCAAAACCCGCCTCATGAAACGTTCGTGCTATTTGCGCACCAATACGCCGCGCTGCGCCGGTAATTAATACTATTTTCTGAATGTTAGACACGTCTTGCATAAAATACACTAGAATTTCAATACAGCCATAGTACTTAAAACAGCATGCAAAACCGAATTTTTTTAACCTTACTGTTCTGCTCTACACTCTTTTCGTGCGCCCAAGTACCCGACAAAAAGGGTGGCCACTACGAATTTTTCAACTTAGAGGCGATTGCCAAAACCGATATTGATATGGTGGCTGACACGCATGTTAAGCAGACATTAGAGCAACTAAAACTCCTTGCCACCAAACTGTACAAACGAAATCCACGGGAATGGAAGAAAACCAAATGGAAATCTCGCGATGCGGCTATTGCCCGTATCTTCAAACAGCCGTTTCCATCGGTAAACCGCAAACGTAGTGTTGACAGTATTCGACTCGCGTTTGATGAGCGATACAAAGGCGACCGCGTTTTTGCTTATATTGCGGGGCTTGGCAGCATGCTAACGGCCTCCTATAACGATAAAAGGGACTTCTATCTATTTGACGATTTAGATGCCCAAAAAATTTATAATGGTGCACGTAATATTGAAGTAGCTTCGTGGTTATTACAAACGAAAAAAGACCGCTATGGCCAATACTTTTTATTGAGCTCGGGCAAAGGGGTTTCTGCCACTAACCGTAGTTATGACCGGCTTTTTGGAAAAATGATTGGGCAGCAAGACACGCTGGCTCAAATCGTTGCTACAAAGAATCACCGCGCAATAAAGAATGTTATTCAGTCGGCTGCGCAGTTCGTTTTTTTACCGGTGTAAATGGCTTGGAGCTGAAGGGCAGAATCTCTGCTTAATTTACTTTAACCGTGATGCCTTCTGGATATGTAATATCCCCGTTCGGTTGAATTTCAAAAATCACCACCATGCGATCGCTCATCACCATATTATTGATTCGGCTGGTGACGCCTTTGCTGGCTAAATAATCAATAACTGGCTGGTTTTTAAGTAAAATCGCCACGCTCATCAACGTTAAATTTGGGTCTTGCCAAATAATTAAATCCTTTAGTGGAGCAACCGGTTTTTTCTTTTCATACTCAATATGAATGCCGGGAACATTCTTAATTTTACAACGCCTATTACCTTCACACATTACGTCGACATTAGCTAACTCTAGGTTTTTCTCATGCAACCACTTATCAAGTATTATTTTAAATTTWAGGTAATGATTTTTAAACGCCATATCATGTGGCTCGGCGTAACTTTCATGCACAATTTCAAAAAATGAATCTAGCGTTGTAAGATGATGTGGGACGTAAAATAAACCGGTTAAATCAGCTTTCTTATTCCAACCAATCCGCTCTATCAGCGCAATCCATCTATCCGGCGCTTCAATTAACCGCTCCATAATGGCTGTTTTATTTTTCAGCACCATCCCCGCATCTATATAAAGCCCAGCTAACTCTTGATCGCCGTCTTTAATAGCATCCACCAGCTGATAATGAGCCCACTCCAGCCCTTTAACCTGAATGGCCTTTAACGCAGATAACTGTTTAGGATTATTTTTAGCCGCCTCAATAGGTGCGTTTAAGCTCTCTATAAACCGACGGTTATCGTACACCTCAGGGTTATAAATGAAATAATAAATAGACGATGTAGCAAGTAGTAACCCAGCGATTGCATAGCCACTAATAGAGATGATTTTTTTTATGTCCATTATTTTTATTTGTTAAATTTGTAAATATGCTCGTTAAAGAAATCAGTTAAGGGCTAACCACTCGGCTTTCCCCTCGCGCATTCACTGTAAAATATATCAGCTTACTGTCCGTTAAGAACAGTTTATTTGGAATAGGCGTCACCACTTGCTGCTGCATGAACTCTATAAGCTCAGTATCCTTTTGCCAAGCAAAAACTGTCAATAACGAGATATAAACACGGTCTTTAGTAATGTAATCTTGTTTTGGCTCCTTAGGTTCAGAATCTGCCAGCATGAGACGCGCATCGTTAATTCGCCCACCACGACAGGCATCATTATCACAAGCTATCAGCATTTCTTTTTTCTTAGCATCAAGGGTTTGCTCCCATGCTTCATAAGCTACTTTATAAGCAAGCATTGCTTGGCGGTACGTTTCTTTTTTGTGCTGCGTATAGGGCTTGGAAACCTCTGTGATTTGCCCATCAAATTGATTAACAAACTTTGGCAACGTATATAAGGCGCCCAAATCTAAATCATAATGATTGACCAATAATGCCAGCATTGCTACCTTATTTATTGAAGAACTCAACGCTATTTCCAACAATATACTGTCTGAATTTAAAGGCATTCCCGCATCTATAAACGCCTGCACCTTAACTGGCTTATTGTCTTTAATCGCTTCTATAAAACGAAAGTGGGCCCACTCAATACCCTCCTTTTTTAAAAGTGTAATAGCTGTCTTCTGTTTTTCTGTCAGCGTGGCATGTCGAAATTGCGCATAACTGTCTTCATATCGATTACCTTCAAACTTTTCACTGTCGTAAAACACGCCTTTAATAAGTCCAGCCCCTGCTAAAATCCCTCCAATAACCAGCAATATATACAAAACCGATGGACGTAATTCGGCCACCTTACTCGCCTTCCTTCTTTTTCAATTGTGCAATAACTTCTATCCGCTGCTTTTTAATTGCTTCGCTAATATCCTTGCCAATTAAACCCTGTTCTACAAACTCCCTTGATGTCACCATATTTGCTGCACCAAAAGCCTGTTTTATCCAACGTGCTTGTGGGTAGTCTCGCTCTTCATAGCCTAGCCTACCTTTGGAATCAGCCTCGCACGCCAGTAAAAAGCGTTCCATTTTTTCGGTCTGTCGAAATGCGCCTAATGACTCTAACAAAGACAGTAACGTACTGGGTTTTAACTCCAGCGCACGATGGCAATGGGTATGAAATTCCATCACTTTTTCAGCCAAATCCATAAATTCATTCGGAACGCGTAAGCGCGAACCGAGCTCTTTTAGCGCGCGTAAACCTTTTTTTTCATGCCCGTGATGTGACGGCCAATACTCAGGTTCAGTTAAACCCTTACCTAAATCATGCGTCAATGCCGCAAATCTCACAACAGTGCTATCACTTAAACTAGCTGCTTGCTTCAAGACCATCATCGTATGCACGCCCGTATCAATCTCTGGGTGATGTTGCTCAGGCTGCGGAACGCCAAATAAAGCATCTAACTCCGGCAAAAAAACCTTCAAAGCACCGCATTGTCTTAAAACATCGAAAAATACATCAGGTGAACGCTCTTCGAGTGCGCGCTCTATCTCTTGCCAAACTCTCTCGGCTACCAATGCTTCCAGCTCACCACTTTTTGACATTTTGCACATTAAGTCCATTGTTTCAGGCGCCACCATAAAACCAAGCTGCGCATAACGCGCCGCAAAACGGGCGACTCGTAGCACTCTTAATGGATCTTCTTCAAAATGTTCTGAAACGTGGCGCAACACTTTTGCCTTAAGGTCAGCCTGACCACCATACGGGTCAACTAAGCCCTGCTCAGTTTTCGCCATGGCATTAATGGTCAAATCTCGGCGCTGTAGGTCTTGCTCTAACGTCACCTCTGGCGATGCGAATATTTCAAAACCTTTATAGCCCACACCCGATTTGCGCTCAGTTCTAGCCAGCGCATATTCGGCCTTTGTTTTTGGGTGGATAAACACAGGGAAATCTTTACCCACAGGGGTAAAACCTTGTTGCAACATCTCCTCAACCGTTGCCCCTACCACCACATAATCTCTGTCTTTAAACGGGTAATTCAGCAGCTCATCCCTTACTGCTCCACCTACTAGGTAAATATCCATCAGTCATGCCCTCGGTAGGCTATAATCACGCCTTCTTTAACCACACAACAGTGCACTGCCTTGTTTGAGATTTTTTTATATTGTGCGGTTTTTGGTATCATTTCTGGTGTTATTTCTGGTCTTATCGGTGTCGGCGGCGGTATCGTTATCGTACCGTTTCTTGCTTGGTTATTTACTCGTCATGGTATGCCAGCCGATTCAATCATGCAAACGGCCATTGCCACCTCGCTAGCGACTATCATTATCACCTCCTTGTCAGCGGTTTTAGCTCAACATAGGCGAGGCGCCGTTAAATGGGATTTGGTAAAAGTGCTTACCCCTGGAATAGCCCTTGGTGCATGGTTTGGTGCTGATTTGGCTCATTTCTTAAGCAGCGAACTACTCGCCACCATATTCGGTGCCTTTCTTTTGTTGAACGGTTTACGCATGATGCTGGACTTAAAACCTAAACCTCATAGACAGCTTCCTAGCTCAGTCCCATTGGGCATAACGGGCACCATCATAGGCGCCTTATCAACCTTAATTGGTATCGGCGGCGGCACAATAACAGTGCCCTATATGATTTGGCATAATGTTCCTGTTAAAAATGCCATTGCATTAGGCAGTGCGTGTGGCTTACCCATTGCCGTGTTTGGCGCGCTCAGCTTTATCATCATTGGCACTCAAGCCGAGAACTTACCCGTTGGAAACTTCAGCTATATCAACCTACCCGCTTTTGTTGGCATTAGCATCACCAGTATTTTTTCTGCCACACTTGGTGTTCATTTATCTCACCGATTATCAACAACCGTTCTCAAAAAAGTCTTTTCTGTTATTCTTGTTGTCGTGGGCATTAAAATGCTTGCTGGCTAAAATCCCCCTTATAGATCAACAAGGCGCCCCTATGAGCGTAGACATTGAACTGATTAAACAATTGCCAATGTTTGCTAACGCGAGTGAGGCGCTATTGTCTGATATTTCTGCCCAAGCCGTTATTAAAACCATTCCCAAAGGGCTTCAAGTTGCTTATGAAGGAATGACCAGTGAGTGGTTTTTTATTGTGTTATCCGGCGATATTCGCGTTTACAAAATGAATGAGTCTGGCAAAGAAGTCACTCTGTTCAATATTTCCGACGAACAAAGCTGCATCCTCACTATCTTCTCAATCCTTGGCCAACAACATTACCCTGCCTTTGCAACAACGCAAACCGACGTTCAAGCGCTGATGGTTCCATCCGCCCCTTTTAAAAAATGGGTCGATTCACACAGCACCTTACGAGACCATATATTCCAATCCCTTTCTGGCCGCCTGACGGATATTTTAAATACCTTTGATGAAGTTATTTTTCAACGCATGGATAAGCGAATTGCAAATTTTATTCTTAAAAAGTGCGAAAACGAAGGCGATAAACTTAACATGACGCATGAACAACTCAGCCATGAGCTAGGCACTAATCGAGTTGTCGTTAGTAGAATACTCGAGGCATTTTCAGCAGAAGAAAGCATTGATTTAACACGTGGCTGCATTACATTAAAAAACAAAATCAGCTTGCAAGAAAAATAAGTACTTATACCCAAAGGGCATCGGCAATTGCTCCTGCATCGCCTCAAGCGCCTACTTTTGGTGCTCTACCTTCTGCATCCATGCAGTCGTAAATTTCATTAAACACGAAGAAAAGCGCTTCCTGTTAATTCAGCCTTATGTAACTATGATACAGAACTATCTGCCGCATTGATTTACTATGCAGAGGCTAAATTAACCATAGGAGATTGAAATGAACGCAAATGTAGGTGGAATTGATAAAACGTTAAGAGTCGTCGCAGGCCTTGGCATCATCGGTTGAGGCGTAGCAACACAAAACTGTTGGGGCGCTGTTGGCCTTGTGCCTTTAGGTACTGCACTGATTAACTGGTGCCCAGCTTATCTACCTTTTGGCATTAGTTCTGCTAAAAAAGCTGACTAAATATAAG
>JAESRY010000046.1 GCA_016764415.1 Cycloclasticus sp.
TGGTCGCGTCTAGAACAGAAGCTTTCAAGCATTCATTCAAAAAAACAAGGTGAGAAAGCCTGGCCACCGTTGATGATGTTTAAAGCGTTACTGCTACAAAGTTGGTACAAACTCAGTGACCCTGCACTGGAAAAGCAATTAGCCCGAGACCTGCTGTTTAGGCGCTTTACTGGGCTCGATATTTCAGAGCCTGTTCCGGATCACTCGACCATTTGGCGATTTAGACAAGTGCTTGAAAAGTCGTGTTTAATGGACGAACTACTTAGCGAGATTAACGCCCAGCTTAGTGAACAAGGGCTTTACATAAAGTCGGGCGAGGTCAGTATTGTTGACGCCAGTGTCATTAAAGCAAAAAACTGTCGCCCCAACAAAAATAAGGCCGGTGACTCAACCCAGGACCCCGACGGACACTGGCATGTAAAAGTAAGCTCTGATGGAAAGCGTAAGAGTACCTACAGATATAAAGCACACGTTAACGTTGACGAAGATGGCTTCATTAAATCAACCGATGTCACCGCCGGCAACGTCCATGATTCCAAGTGCTTTAAGGGTTTATTAAGTGGCGACGAATCAGCCGCTTATGCAGACAGCGCCTATCAAAGCCGCGCCCATAAACAATGGTTGGCTCAGCGAAAGATTGACAATAGAATCATCAAACGAGCGTATCGCAACAACCCACTTGATAAAAAAGCCAAACAGTTCAACCGAACCCATTCGGGTGTGAGATGTACCGTTGAACGTGTCTTTGGCGTGTTGAAACAACACTACGGCATGGCAAAAGCTCGTTACCTAGGTCTTAGCCGAAACCGTACGCGTTTTGAACTCATGTGTGTGGCGCATAATCTTAAACGAGGATTATCGATCCAGCAGGCAAGTTGCGCCTAAAAAATGGAAACCAGGGATGAAAACAATCAAATCATGAAAAAATGGCTCTTGACAGGCCTTTTTTGGCCATTTGCTATTAAAAATAGCCTCATCACACAATGTGGGGCGAAATAGTGTCGTCATGCAAAGGTCTCACTTTATCTTTATAAAAAGTACAAACTTAAAATATGGAAGCTGATAAAACCAAAAAACTAACAATTGGTATATCCTCGATGGCATTGTTTGATCTAGTTGAATCAAATAAAGTTTTTGAAACAGAAGGTAAGGCCGCTTATTGTGCTTACCAAATTGAAAGGGAAGAGGAAAGTCTTTCTCCAGGTGTCGCCTATCCTTTGGTTAAAAAACTGTTAGGTTTAAACAAACGTTTGCCAATACCACTGGTTGAAGTCATTCTATTATCACGTAATAGTGCCGATACGGGGCTTAGAATCTTTAACTCTATTCGTGAACATAATTTAGATATTAAGCGTGCGGCCTTTACAAGTGGACAAACCCCATTTGCATACATATCTGCATTTGAAGTTGATTTATTCCTCTCTACGTCGCCTGACGATGTTCGGCAGGCATTAGACGTTGGCCATGCAGCAGCAACTATTTTATCTGGTAAGGGCGGTGATTCAGATACGGACCAATTACGTATTGCGTTTGATGGTGATGCGGTTATATTTTCTGATGAGTCAGAGCGTATTTACAAAGAAAAAGGCTTAGAAGCGTTTACCGAAAATGAGCAATTAGCGGCTAAAGAACCCATGTCTGGTGGGCCGTTTAAATCATTTTTATCGGCGCTTCACAATCTACAAAGCCACTTTACAGAGGATGAGTCACCCGTAAGAACCGCGTTGGTAACAGCTCGTTCTGCACCGGCACATGAACGGGTTGTTCGGACGTTACGATCATGGGAAATTAGAATTGATGAGGCGTTATTTTTAGGTGGCTTATCGAAAGGTGAATTCCTAAAATCGTTTGGAGCAGATATTTTCTTTGATGATCAGGCAGTACATTGTGAATCTGCTAGTAAACACGTAGCGACAGGGCATGTGCCGCATGGTGTGGCTAATGAAGATTAGTTATTAAGGTCGAAATCAAAGCGCATTAAATCGGAAGGTTTCTGTAAGAAATAACCTTGCACTGCATCAATACCTAAATTCCATAACAGAGCCAATGTGTTGGCATTTTCTACTGACTTCGCAATGGTTTTAACATTATTTTTACGTGCTAACTGAATAATGTTTTTAATGATTTCTTGCGACTCTTTATTTTGCAGAAGGTTCTGACTAAAGCTGCCGTCTATTTTTAGGTAGTCTACATCGTACTCTTGTATTATTTTCTCTGTGACTTGATTAAAACCTATTTGATCAAATGCTAATTGACACCCACATTTGTTTTTAACAATAGCAATAAACTTCTTTAATAGGGCTGGTTCAGTTTTAACATCAGAATAATTGACTTGAAAGACCAATAAGCTAGCGTCTATGTTATAGAATTTCAAATCGCTAGCCAGTGTCTCTAAAAAAGATGCATTTCTATACGTATTACTAGAAATCGAAACGAAAAAGCGTCGTTTTAGGCCCTGGCGAGATGCTTCTCTTACTTGCTCAATAGTACTTTTAAGCACCCATTCATCAAGAAGACTGATGAGTCCAGTTTTTTCTGCGGTAAGGATAAAATGATCAGGTGGGATATGCTTATTTTTCTCATCCAAAATACGTAATAACACGGCGTAGTTCTCAGTTGCTTTTTGCGAGAGGTCAACAATGGGCTGGTATAAAGGGTGAAGTCTATTGTGTTCCAAAGCAGATTGTATCAACCGAGTGTTCTTCTTTTCATCAATGATAACGGTAAGAGGCGTGCTAATAGAATCATAGACATGAATTTGGTTACCTCCATTTGTATTAGCTGTATCGCATGCTTCGTCGGCGTGTGATGTTAGTTGCTTTACCGACGTAACAGTAGGAGAGATGAAACTGACGCCAATACTAAGTGTTAACTGCATGTATTGGCTATCATCACCAAATAATGCATTGCTCACGTTAGTAAGTATTTGTTGGCAATTCATTAAAAAATCAGAGCGCCCTAATTCATCTGAAAATAAGGTGAAAACGGCATCACCGTAGTGGGCTAAAATATCATTGTTGGCAGAAGATTCTTTGATGAAGTTTGCAACAGAGCGGGTGACATYATCTGTGTATTGCATACCGTATTGAGTGCGCATATGTCGGAAGTCGTCTATCAAAATAATGGCTAAAGAGCCATGTGGGCTTGTTGCGTCTAACGTGTTTGAAATATATTCATTTGCAAAACGTTTGTTGTATAAACCAGTGTTATGGTCAAACGTGCGTAAATCGGTAAAGCCTTTTTCAATATTGCTCCAAGCATCGGGGTTATGGACCAGTATTTGTGTACACAGTTGATCTTTAACAAAACAATGTGTTTTGTATAATGTGGTGMCGAACGAGTCCCCATTTCTGGTTTGGATAAGTACGGAGAGTATGGTTTCGTCGGGCAAAGCTTCTAGTGAGGTATTTAAGTTCTTTTTTGCTAGATTTCCATCAATTGGGCACGATGTAGGGCTGCCAAATTCAAGTACGGGTGAACAGGTTAGGTCATCACTCTCAGGAATATCAAATATGCGTTTATAGGCATCATTGGCTGACCAATATTGGCCGTCATGAATGAGCGCGACACCATCTTCAGTATGCTTTAGAAATGACTCAAAACGATAAGACTCGTTTTTGAATTGAGAATCCAACTGGTGTAATGAGTATTTATTGCTTTGAGACTTTATTTCTCTGGCTACGGACTTCGCGACTAAAAACAACGGGCTTAACGGCCGAACATCAATAACATTTTTCAAATCATATGGTTTGAGTTCTTCGGCTGATAAGCCATTGCTAGATATGAGGATAATAGGGAAGTGAAAAAACTGCTTTTTCACCTGCTCTAGGAGAGCCTTGTTTTGTTTGTTCTCATCATAAAGTTTAACCAATACTAAATTGATATTAGAGAGGTTGTTTTTGCTAGGTGCTAATTCGCCTAATGATGAGGTTGTTATTTTTATCTCGGGATCTACCTTTTTTAATGCGGCGACAATGAGTTTATTTTCTTCATCAGAAAAATTAACATTGAGTAGAGCTCGTTTTTTCATCAATTAAATCTTTTTATTATTATCAGGCTCTACCTTAATCCACAWCAGCATTATTTGAAATACTATATTGGGTGAAAACTTGGTTTGTATCGATGATTCGGTCAATAGAGAACGAGTGTTTCTCGTGGTTGGTTTTTAAAATAACATCTTCGTGAATATTCTCTAGAAGAAGGGGGCTAATGATTGAGTCTGGTTGATTGATAGCGGGTATGCCCTTTAAAAAAATGACAGGTCTAGGTGGCGCTTTTTTATCGTGAAATTTAATGTGCGCTATTTTGAGTTTGGGTGACATCATTTCGACGCCGACAGAAACATCGTTGTTAGACAATGTGTTTATCTGTCTAACAATGGCTAGTTGGATAGACTCCTCTTTTGTTTGAAGCCCTATAAGGTCTGATGCTTTTAGAAGAGGTTTATTTGTAGCAGAAACCTGGAACAGTAAACCTTTCAGACTGGCATCATGTATTTCAGCCTGCACCTCTTCACCTTTGGCAGCATTTTTATCAGGACTGTGTTTCGTCCATATACTGTCTACGCTATGCGCCTCATGAGTAGTTGCCTTGAGTGCTCGGGCTGTTGCCTTTAGTACTTGGTTAATTTCTTTAGCATTAAGGTCATGGTGGTTTTGCTGATGTTCACCCATAGGTATTAGGTGTAAGTCATCTATTTTGAAGTCTGCTGGATTCGCCTGAGAGTTATTACTTTTCTTCTTATAAGCATCGGGATTGTGTTTACTAACAAGCGCTTTGATGATGCTATCAAACCCCGGATAAACGGAAATTTCTTCATGCTGTTTATGTCGAGGGTTTTGCCTGCTTTGTTTGGTACTCCAGCTAGATAATAATTGTTTAATGGTTTTTTTGGGAAGGGTGGGATTGTCAATATGCAAAGAGATGGCGCCATGTTTTCCCTTGGCAATCACTTGGTCACTCAACATAAATTGTATGAGACTTTCGTTATTCAAATAACGATTACCTGTATTTTCTTCAAATGCTTCTTCTAGATGCAAAATAGCTTTTGTTGAGGATAAGTTGATATAAAAACTGGATGCCTCATTATGTGCTGCGGATAGTAAAATATCATTAGCGTGTTTTGCTAAAATGGCGCGTATGGCTTGAGTATCTGTTTGTCTAAACCTGTTAGTGCTGGCTAGATGGAAGAAGTGAAGCTTTTTAAACGCATTCTCAATGGAGACTAATTGTTGGTCCATGTTCAGGTGGTCAAATTGATGAATTTTCAGGTCTTCTGCCAACATAAATAATGCATTGGCATTGTTCCAAAACGGACCTTGAGGTTGTTTGTAAACCATCGCCATGATGAACTGTTGAATTTCAAGAAGCTCAATCGCTCTAAAGATGATGAGTCCTTTTTCCTGTTCGGAAAATAAATGAGCACCGGCTTTATTATCTGATGTTTCAATGTTGAGGAAGTCATTGGAGCAAATAATGCCGATATAACTAGCATGAAAATCTGAAAGTACATTTAAAATGACAAAAGAAATGCTTTCTAGTTCCTTTATTAAAGGAAGTTTCACATTTTCAGTTTTATCAATGACAGTTGAGGTGATTTTTAATAAACACGTTTGAGTAGCCTCAGCGAGTTCAAACCTTACCCTTGCACTTATATTGGCCGAGAGCAGCCCTTGCGCGGCTGTTAATAATAAATTGGCTGTCATTTGGGTATTTAAAAGAGGAAGGTCAGCCTCCCACTCTTTATAAGAGGAAAGAGTTGGTTTAAAGGGCAAGAGAGCATTGGCTTTGTTGATGGTCGGATTGACTCTATCCGTGAACTGTTTGTACGTTTCCATGTGGGTCTCTTTATAGACTTAGCGTTTGATCAAGGGGCATTTCATTCGAATTATGCTCCTTTTTTCGATAAATGTTAATGCTTATTCGTTTGTAGATAATATGGTCTTATAGGGCTTCCCAGCTTCTTCTTGTACGAGTTTTGGCACAAGATAGCCCGGAAGTTTTTTTTGAATTTGTTGATATATTTCAAGCGTGTGAGTGATGTTCGAATCAAAATGTATCGTGCCGGAAACTTTGTCGAGTGTATGCAAATAATAGGGTAGTGTGTGTGCTTCAAAAAGCCGGTTACTTAGTTCAATCAGAATGCTGGAA
>JAESRY010000047.1 GCA_016764415.1 Cycloclasticus sp.
TACGCGGTGTCGAATTGCGATCGCTCCATTGGCGCTCGCTTAAGCGGTGAGATTGCACGTCGCCACGGTAATCAGGGCATGGCTTCTGCGCCGATTGAATTGCGTTTGTCGGGTGTTGCTGGGCAGTCATTGGGCGCCTGGAATGCCGGGGGGCTGGATATTTATCTCGACGGTGATGCCAACGACTACGTGGGTAAAGGCATGGCGGGTGGCAAGTTAGTGCTCACGCCACCGAAGGCCAGTCAATTTTCGAGTCGTCAGACACCCATCATGGGCAACACCTGTCTGTACGGTGCAACCGGTGGACAGCTGTTTGCATCGGGGCGTGCGGGCGAACGTTTTGCCGTGCGCAATTCAGGTGCTCTGGCAATCGTTGAAGGCGCAGGTGACCACTGTTGTGAATACATGACCGGCGGTGTGGTCACTATTCTCGGGCCAACAGGTTATAACTTCGGTGCGGGTATGACCGGTGGTTTCGCCTATGTGCTCGACCTGGAAAATAAGTTTTATGATCGCGTCAATATGGAGCTGGTAGAGCTGAGCCGCATTATCACTGAGCCTCTGGAAAGTCATCGCAATTATCTACGCGAGCTTATCGAGGGTTTTGTGCAGGAGACGGGCAGTGAGTGGGGTGAGACCCTGTTGGAGGACTTTGGTGATTATGTGGCTAAATTTTGGCTGGTGAAGCCCAAATCAGCTTCTCTAAGTGGCTTGTTAGCYAATACYCGAGCTCGCCCGGAATAAGGGGCTGAATRTGACTGATAGYATGAAGAATCAAGGTGGTAATAATGKCTGARCGGCMGAATAACGATTTTCAGTTTCTCGATTTGAAAAGAGAAGATCCGAGTAAAAAGTCGATACAACAGCGCACCACGGGTTACGCTGAAATCTATGAGCCCTTCGARAAAGTTGCGGCCGAGGATCAGGCCCATCGCTGTCTCGATTGTGGCAATCCCTACTGCGAGTGGAAGTGCCCGGTACACAACTATATTCCCAATTGGTTGCGGCTGGCGACCGAAGGCAATATTATTGAAGCGGCGGAGTTGAGCCATCAGACCAATACCCTGCCTGAAATCTGTGGTCGAGTGTGCCCTCAGGACCTCCTTTGCGAGGGTGCCTGCACCTTGAATGATGACTTTGGTGCGGTGACCATCGGCAGTGTCGAAAAATACATTACCGATACGGCTCTGGCCATGGGTTGGCAGCCTGATTTATCCAATGTTACSGCTACCGGCAAGCGTGTTGCTATTGTTGGTGCCGGGCCTGCGGGNCTGGGTTGTGCCGATGTGCTGGCACGCAACGGTGTTGAAGCCGTGGTCTTTGACAGCCACCCTGAAAYTGGCGGCTTGCTGACCTTTGGCATCCCTGAATTCAAACTCGAAAAGTCGGTGATGATCAAACGTCGCGAAATCTTTGAGGCCATGGGTATCGAATTTCGCTTGAACACCGAGGTCGGCAAGGATGTTATGTTCGACGACCTGCTTGAAGAATTCGATGCGGTTTTTCTCGGCATGGGCACCTATACGCCAATGAAGGGCGGCTTCCCCGGTGAAAATATGCAGGGTGTCCACGACGCTCTGCCCTATTTGATTGGCAATGTGAATCACAACCAGGGCTGGTCTCAGCAAAGTAATCAATTTGTTGATGCCGCCGGTAAAAAAGTCGTGGTACTGGGTGGTGGCGACACCGCGATGGATTGTAATCGTACGGCTATTCGCCAGGCTGCTGGCAGCGTGAGTTGTGTTTATCGCCGAGATGAAGCGAATATGCCGGGTTCACGTCGTGAAGTGGCCAATGCTAAAGAAGAGGGCGTTAACTTCCTTTGGAATCGTCAACCTGTTGAGATTGTCGGAATAGATAAAGTGGAAGGCATAAAATTAGTCACTACTGAACTGGGTGAGCCTGACGAAAGAGGACGCCGTACGCCAGTAGTCGTACCAGGTACAGAAGAAATAGTACCTGCGGATAACGTGATTATTGCCTTCGGATTTCAACCAAGCCCTTCAGATTGGCTTGCCGATCATGGGATTAATACCGATGAAAGAGGCCGAGTTGTTGCGCCAGAAGACGCTGAATTTGGATACCAAACAAGTAATGAAAAAGTTTTTGCTGGTGGCGATATGGTCAGAGGTTCGGACTTAGTTGTAACGGCTGTTTACGAAGGCCGTGAAGCGGCACAAGGTATTTTAGATTACCTAGACGTTTAATAATCCCCTTCAAATAAACACGTAATAAGCGAGTATTAAATAATGACGACTGTAAAAAACGATTTAATACTCAGAACCTTACGTGGTGAGAACACAGAGCGCACACCGGTATGGATGATGCGTCAAGCAGGGCGTTATTTACCAGAGTACCGCGCAACCCGTGCTGAAGCAGGCAGTTTTTTAGACTTATGTAAAAACGCAGATTTAGCGTGCGAAGTCACCTTGCAACCGTTAGAGCGTTACCCACTTGATGCCGCTATTTTATTTTCAGATATCCTAACCATTCCTGATGCAATGGGATTGGGACTTTACTTTGAAGAAGGCGAGGGACCAAAATTTGAGCGGGCCGTGCGTACAGCGGCAGATGTTGATAAATTGTTTGTGCCCGACCCAAACCAAGAACTACAGTACGTAATGAATGCCGTTTCAACGATCAAGAAAGGGCTTAATGGCAGCGTACCACTGATTGGCTTTTCAGGTAGCCCGTGGACGTTAGCGTGCTATATGGTTGAAGGCAGCGGCAGTAAAAATTTCGCTAGCATCAAACGAATGATGTACGACACGCCTGAGTTAATGCATCGTTTACTCGATATTGTCAGCCAATCTGTTATTAGTTACTTACAAGCGCAAATAGAGGCGGGTGCTGAAATCGTTATGGTGTTTGATACATGGGGCGGCAACTTGTCCACAAAAGATTACGAAACATTCTCATTGGCATATAGCCGTAGAATTTCACAAGCGCTAGAAGCCAGTAATCCTGAGATTCCAAGAATGCTCTTTACCAAAGGCGCCGGTGTTTGGTTGAAGCCAATGGCAAAGTCCGGATATAGTGGATTAGGCGTAGACTGGACAACAGACTTAAAGTTAGCGCGCGAACTAACGGAAGATAAAGTCATATTGCAGGGCAATTTAGATCCAACAAGCCTATACGCAAGCCCAGATACCATTCGTCAAAAAGTACGCGATGTATTAGCGGATTACGGACATGGGCATAAACATATTTTCAATCTAGGTCACGGTATTCTGCCGGATATTAATCCAGAGCATGTAACTGCCATGATTGATGAAGTTCATGTGAGTAGCCCTGGATACCATCAGCCTAAATAAAAAATCTAAGGTTGGTGCTGAGGCACGAAGCCCAACGGATATGCCTCATCAACCCAAATATTTACACGGTATTTATTGAATTTGTTGGGCTGCATGCTTTAGCCCAACCTACATGAACTTTCCCAATACCGTAGACGCTGAGGCACGAGGTTCAACGTTTAACGCCAGCAGTCGCCCGCTGGTGTTGTAGCTCCAGTTTGAGTTAGTGTCATTGCGCCACATGTGTCGCCCATTTGGCTTCCAGTTGGAGTAGCGGTGATGTTATAGGTGGTAGCGAGAAGGCTTGGAGTAGTGTAACCATTACAGTGTAAATGATTCGTCATAATCACATAGGCATGTAAAGAGCACCCTGACTTTTTCAGGCCGTGCTCAATATCATCCCTAATTCTTAGCATATCGTCTTTAGAATTGAAGATATCCTGACGGTTATTCCCTCGATGCATAATATGTAAAGGTTGATTAGGGATAACGAGCCGAGAGAGTCTTTCGAGTGCTTGATTTGACAAGCTTGTAGAGGAAAGACTACAATCTTACATATTTCTTACATTCAGGTGTTCATAATGAGTACAACTAGATTATCAAGTAAAGGCCAAGTTATCATTCCAAAACCCATGCGAACATCTCATCACTGGGAAGTAGGCCAAGAACTTATAGTAGAAGATGTTGGTGATGGAATCTTGCTTAAACCTAAAGCACCATTTCTTGAAACCACCATTAGCGATGTAGCATCTTGTTTAAAACGCGAGGGGAAAAGCAAGTCGTTGGACGATATGGAGGCTGCAATTAAACAAGGAATTAAGGATAAATACTTGTGATAGCTATTGATACGAACATCATCATTCGCTTACTAGCAAATGACGAACCAGCGCAATATAAAAAAGCATATACCGTTTTCAATACCCAAGAGATTTTTATCCCTGACACCGTTATTTTAGAAACAGAATGGGTGCTGCGATACGCCTATGAATTTTCACCTAAAGAGATATGTGATTCGTTAACTAAACTATTCGGGTTAAAAAATATCCATTTATCCAACCCCGCCTCTATATTTCAGGCTATTGATTGGCATAGAAAAGGGCTTGATTTCTCTGATGCCTTGCACCTCACTCAATGCCAACAACACAAGAAACTATATACGTTTGATAAGGCCTTCGCCACTAAAGCAAAAAAACAAAGTAACTGTATAGTTGAGTTACTTTAATCAGAAAAGCCATAAATCAAGTTGGCCTGCCCCATTTTTTGCATTATTTTCTTCTATCAAACCCAGTTATCCAACCGCAAAGCCTCAACGCGCTGAAACTCTTTTACATTATTGGTAACTAATACCAGACCCTCGCTACGCGCGTGTCCTGCTATGTGCAAGTCATTAACACCAATGGTTTGACCTTGCTTTTCTAGCACGGCGCGAATATCGCCATAATGCTCAGCCGCCTTATTTCCATACTCTAAAATATCCAGCCGAGACAAAAAGTTTTCAACTTGGTTTAAATTATGTGCCGGTCGATTACTTTTTTCGACACCATGTATAAGTTCAGCCAACGTGATACTAGAAACACATAAATGCCCGGCATGTTTATTAAAAGTAGCCAACGCTTCAATAGGCCGGCGTTTAATAACATAAATGACGATATTGGTATCGAGCATGTATTTCAACATTAGAAGCTCTCACGAACCGACTCAGTTTGCGGAGCTCTCTCGGTTAAAAAGTCATCACTGACGTTATCGTCACTTAAAAAGAAGCTATCCCACGTATTTTCAATAGGGCAAAGAATTCGCTCTTTACCCACTTTACGAATAATCACCCGTTTAACACTATCATCAAATCGCGCATTAACAGGTAGGCGAACGGCCTGCGTTTTATTATTTACAAAAATTGAACCATGCAGCATTTTTTTATCCTTAGATAACCAAGTATAGACTTTGAGTATATACCTGATTTCATGGCTAAGATATATATAATTACTCCAGCACGGTGTCCAATGGATTCAACCGAATAACTCTGTGATAGGGATTGCTGTCGTAGGGTGGTGCTGAGGCACGAAGCCCAACGGATATGACTCGCACGCCCTAATATTTACATCGTGTTTTATTTGAATTTGTTGGGCTTCATGCTTCTGCCCAACCTACCGAAAATTTCATGCCCTGTCTGGCGGCAAGGCACGAAACTCAACGTTTAACGCCAACAATTATTCGTAGCTGCTGTTGTAGCGCCAGTTTGAGTTAGTGTCATAGTGCCACACATGTCATTTGCTTGGCTGCCTGGGTTATTGGGAACAGCTGTTAGTGTGTAAGTAGTGGCGCCCAAACCTGGGATTGGGGCGGTAAGGGTGTAATCATCATTAGTGATACCTGATGCAGCGATCGTGGCACCTGCATAAGTATTATTCTCGGTGAAATTACGTTCCATAAAACTGGCTAATTCCATTAAATCTGCCTGAGCAGTTGCGCGTTTTGCAGCTTGTACGCTACTGGTATAAGAAGGATATGCAACAGCGGCGAGTATGCCAATTATTGCAACTACAATCATTAATTCAATAAGAGTAAATCCAGTATTGTTTGATTTCATTTTAGAGCCAACCTTCAGATATGCGTTGAATACTTCCAATGTTGCCTTTTTCAAGCTTAAAACTTAAGCTTGAGCCAATACTAAGTAGCGGCCCTGTTTCACCCCGCTTAACCATGCCATGAATAATTGTTTTATGATCAATAAGGTATGGCTGCCCAGAGATAACAATAATATTCTCACCTTGAATTTGTTTTTCAATGACACCTTGATGCCTATCTTGGGAGATAGCAGT